>NZ_VWWM01000052.1:0-59980 GCF_011752945.1 Paraburkholderia sp. Cy-641 | reverse complement strand
CGCCCCCGGTCGCGAGCCGGCCGGCCGGAATCAGCGGACCGGGCGCGCCCGCCGCCGCGTCAGGAGCGGTGGCGGTTTCCAGCGCGCGGGCGGTCCGATGACCGGCCGCACTCTGGTCACGGCGCGCAGTCTGCGCGCGCTCGATTGGCTCAACTTTTTCGTCGCCAACGTGCAGACGGGCTTCGGGCCGTTCATCGCCTCGTATCTCGCGTCGCATAAGTGGACCCAGGGCGAAATCGGCATGGTGCTGTCGGTCGGAACCATCAGCGCGATGGTGAGCCAGGTGCCGGGCGGCGCCGCAGTCGACGCGCTGCGCAACAAGAAGGCCGCCGCCGCCTGGGCGATCTTCGCGATCATCCTGAGCGCGGTGCTGCTCGCGGTCAGCCCGACCGTGCTGCCGGTGATCGCCGCCGAGGTGTTCCACGGCTTCGCGAGCTGCATGCTGACGCCGGCGCTCGCGGCGATCTCGTTCGCGCTCGTGGGCCGCGCGAATCTCGGCGACCGGCTCGGGCGCAACGCGCGCTGGGCGTCGATCGGCAGCGCGGTCGCAGCCGGCCTGATGGGCCTGTTCGGCGAGTACTATTCGCCGCGCGCGGTGTTCTGGTTGACCGCCGGGCTCGCGCTGCCGGCGCTGCTCGCGCTCTCGATGATCCAGCGCACCGATACGATCGAACTGCCTCAAGCCGCGCCGACGCCGCAACAGCTCGCACGCCGCGATAGCCTGCGCGCACTGCTGCGCGACCGGCGCATGCTGCTGTTCGCAGCGTGCATCGTGCTGTTCCATCTGTCGAATGCGGCGATGCTGAACCTCGCCGCCGGCGAGGTGACGGCCGGCATGGGCGACAACGTGCAGCTCGTGATCGCGGCCTGCATCATCGTGCCGCAGGCGATCGTCGCGATGATGTCGCCGTGGGTCGGGCGCTCGGCCGAGCGCTGGGGACGCCGGCCGATCCTGCTGCTCGGCTTCTCGGCGCTGCCGATCCGCGCGCTGCTGTTCGCGGGCATCAGCAGTCCGTATCTACTCGTGCCGGTGCAGGTGCTCGACGGTTTGAGCGCCGCCGTATTCGGCGTGATGCTGCCGCTGATCGCCGCCGACGTCGCCGGCGACAAGGGCCGCTACAACCTCTGTATCGGTCTCTTCGGGCTCGCGGCCGGCATCGGCGCGACGCTGAGCACGACGGCCGCGGGCTTCGTCGCCGATCATTTCGGCAACGCGGTGAGCTTCTTCTGCCTCGCGGCGGCGGGCGCGCTGGCGGTGTTCCTCGTGTGGGCGGCGATGCCCGAAACGCGCGACACCACGGCGTCCGATCATGACGACGGCGGCGATGCGCCGCTCGGCGATGGCGGGGAGCCGGCGGCCCGGTAATGTCGGTTCAGCGACGGCGGCCCGGCGACATCGTTTCAGTCACGCCGAACCGGCCGGGCACCCCGCATCAATCGAGAAACTCCCCCGCGCGCTTTCTGAGCATCGCGCTGAAGTCGTCGAGCCAGCCGATCGACAGACGCCAGCTCTGCCAGTACAGATCGACGTCGATATGCTTGCCGGGCGCGATCTCGACGAGTTCGCCGCTCGCGAGATGCCCCGCGATCATGCGCTCGGGGCACATGCCCCAGCCGAGGCTCATCACGCACGCGCGCAGAAAACCGGCGACATGCGGAATCCAGTGCAGCGGCGGATCGAGGTCCGCGCGCGTGATGCGCCGCATGAAGCGTTTCTGCAACTGGTCCTTCGGATTGAAGTCGACGCACGGCGTGCGCCGCAGGCTCTCGCGCGTGACGCCGTCGGCGAAATAGCGCTCGTGAAACGCGGGCGAGCACACCGCGAGATAACGCATGCGGCCGAGGCGCGTCGAGCGGCAGCCTTGCACCGGCTCGGCCTGGGTCGTGATCGCGCCCTGCACGCTGCCGTCGCGAATCCGCTGCGCGGTGTAATCCTGATCGTCGATCACGAGATCGAGCAGCATCTGGCGCTCGACGCAGAACGGCGCGACCGCGTCCATGAACCACGTGCCGACGCTATCGTCGTTGACGGCCACGCGCAGCGCCGGCCACGCCTCGACGAGCGCGCCGGGCTGCGCCGGCAGACGGCCGTTCAACTCCGCTTCGAGCAGTTGCACGCGCTCGGTGTGACGGCACAGCAGCGCGCCCGAGGTCGTCGCCACGCACGGCTGGCCGCGCTTGACGAGCACGCTGCCGACCCGCTCCTCGAGCAGCTTGACCCGCTGCGACACCGCCGACGGCGTGATGTTGAGCTCGCTCGCGGCGCGGTCGAACGAGCCGTGGCGCACCACGGCGGCGAGCGCATCGAGCAGCGCATAGTCCAGCATTAGCGTTCCTTAATCGACATTAAGTAAATTAGCTTCTCTTATGAGACGCGAAACCGCAGACTAGCGCGGTTCGGATTTTCCGTCCATTCCGTCTCTTCGTTTTCTGGATCGTTTATGAACTGGCTGTCTTTTTCTCATGGCGTTGCCCTGTGCGCCTCGCTGATCGTGACGATCGGCGCGCAGAACGCCTTCGTGCTGCGTCAGGGCATCATGCGCTCGCACATCGGCAAGATCGTGCTGCTGTGCACGCTGTCGGATTTCATTCTGATCGGCGCGGGCGTCGGCGGCGCCTCGGCGCTGATGGAGCGCTACCCGGTATTCGTTCACGCGATGCTCTATGTCGGGCTCGCGTATCTCGCGTGGTTCGGCATCAGCGCGCTGCGCCGCGCGCTGCGGCCCGGCCATGCGGTGCTCGACGGCGCGGCGGCCGACGGCGCGAACGGCGCAACGCCCGCGCAAGGCGCGCTGCCGATCGTCCTGATGACGCTCGCATTCACGTGGCTCAATCCGCACGTGTATCTGGACACCTTCCTGCTGATCGGCACGGCCGGCGCGCGCGAACCGGAAGGCGCGCGAGTCGCGTTCGCGATCGGCGCGATGACGGTCAGCGCGGTCTGGTTCCTTGCGCTCGGCTACGGTGCGCGGATGCTCGCACCGCTGTTTCGCCGCGCGACCGCATGGCGCGTGCTCGATGGCGCGATCGGCAGCATGGTGCTGCTGCTGGCGGTGACGCAGTTGCGTTGAGCGTGGGTGCGCCGTCGGTACACATTACGCGCTGCGCGCGGGTGCATGGGGGGCACGTCGAACCGCGCTGCGGTTCTCCCCTCACGCGATGTTTTCCGCCTCGTAGAGACGCCGGCCCGCGGCGTCCTTGCTGCCGAGAATCGGCTTGAAGTCGATCGGCCACTTGATGCCGATGTCGGGATCGGACCACAGCAGGCAACGCTCGAGTTCGGGAAACCAGTACTCGGTGGTCTTCCACACGCACTCGGCGACCTCCGACAGCACGACGAAACCCTGCGCGAAGCCGGGCGGCACCCAGATCTGCCGCTGGTTGGCGTCGCTCAGATATTCGCCGCTCCATTTGCCGAAGTTCGGCGAATTGAGGCGCACGTCGACCGCGACGTCGAATACCTCGCCGCGCACCACGCGCAACAGCCGCCCCTGCGGGCGCTGCACCTGGTAATGCAAGCCGCGCAGGACGCGGTAGACCGCGCGCAAGTGGCGGTCCTGCACGAAGTTGAAACCTTGCGCGACGTCGTCCGCAAATTCGTCGGCGCTGAAGCTCTCGAAGCAGAAGCCGAGTTCGTCGCCGAACACCTCCGGCTCGATGAGCTTCACCTCCGGCAATGCCGTCGACATGACCCTGTTGCCCATCGCCACTGTGCTCGCAAAAACGCTGGCTAGCGAAGACGCGGCCGCGCTCGACAGACGAAGCGCGGCCGCGTCGCGGGCGTGCGCGCCGGCACGCCAGGCAGTCATGTTACGCCTCGGTGGCGGCCCGGCTGCGGGCGCGATACTCGGTGGGCGACAGCGCCATGCGTTTGCGGAAAATCTTTGCGAGACGGTCGCCGTTGCCGGTGCCGCTGCGCCGCGCGATCTTGTCGACCGGCAATTCGGTCTCGGTCAGGAAGTTGCACGCAATGCGCAGCCGCACCTGCAGCAGATAATCCGACGGCGTGACCTGCATCTCGTGCTTGAAGCGGCGCAGGAAATTGCGCTCGCTCATCGCGGCGACCTGGGCGGCGTCGGCCACCGACACCGGGCGATCGCAGTTCGCCTCCATCCAGCGCGCGGCCGCGCGAATTTTTTCGGCGACGCTGAGCGTGCCGCCCTCGGCCGGCAGCGGCACCCACGTCGCGGCCATGCCGGGCATCACGCGGTCGGCGACGCTGCGCGCGAGTTCGGCGCCGAGATCGCGCTTGATGAACATCAGCGCACTGCGCGCGCAGTCGTTGCGGTCGTCGGCGGCGCTGAACGCGGCTTCGCCCGCGGCGGCGGCCGGATAACGGCCCATCATGCCGTCGTGCTCGGTCGGCCCGGCGGCTTCGAGCACGAGGCGGCCTTCGCCGATCGTCTCGATCGCCCGCGTGCGCGACTGCACCGCGCGCAACCAGTTGAGCAGGCGCTCGTCGCGCGCGGCCGCATGCGCGCCGTAGCCGCCCGCGATGAACAGCACGTCGAAGCCGCTGCCGAAGCGCGTGTCGATGCGGTCGGTCCAGATTCGCGCCGACGAGGAACTCGCGACGTTGCCGCCCTCCATCGACAGAAACTGCACTTCGTAGGGCGGGTCTTCGCCGCTGCGCGTATCCGCCAGTTCATTCGCGCTCTGGAACATCTCGACCACGGTGCCGGGCCCGAGCAGCCAGAAACCGTCGAACAGCAGAATGCCGATTCGCCGCGCTGCAGTACGGACATTCAAGGCCGGCGTGTGAAGCCATGTAATTCTCGTTGTATCAAGGTGCATTTGCGGCATGATCTTTCCCTAAACGGTCATACGTGGTGGACCCCGATGCCCCGTAACCGGACGGAACGAGAGAATGAATTATCACGGCCCGAATCAGCAACGATGCCGCTTAAACGATTAGGGTAATGTTAGCGGAATAGACCGCTATAGTAAATTTGAAAAATCTAATTTCCTCATGAAAGGCAATGTATGAGGAAATACGCTATTGATCGTTCGATATGAGTACGCCGCGCAGCCGCGCCGCCACGGCCAGCCAGCCTGATCGAGGCATTGCAGCACCCTGACGGATTCCCATATTCTGGCGTAAAGCCTTTACACAAGGCATTTTCGCGGATTCGGACAAACTTGCCGATAATGCGAAGCCGGCCGATTCGCGCACGGTCGCCCTCTTACCGAACGGCGCGAAATTGTTTCAAACATGAATCGAAAAATGACTCGATAATGACTGTCTAATCTGCATTTTTATTCGCAAATCGGGAATTAATAGCCCGAGCAATGGTCCGTATCGCCGATATATCCGCTCATCGTCAATTGGCATTTCAATTCGGATTTATTAGATGTCTGGAAATGTTTCAATTCTGAAACATCATGGCGCTTTTTCGTCTGATCTGAACGGATGAATACACTAACGCACTTAATAATCAGATGATTAGCTGCAATGCAGCAAAAGACGCCGGTTGACGCGTGAAAAAATGCGGTTGCAACCTCGAAACTTGCAACCGCACACAGCATGACCGCCGGAAAAACCAGGGGCGCCGCCGCAAAAAACGGCTTAGGCCGCGGGCGGGCGAGACCATTCCGGCCGCCTGCCCACGAACCGCGCCACCCCGCCCGACGTCGGGATCAGCCGTTCGTCCCCTCGCCGGCCAGTTCCGCTGCGCTTCGCGTGCGCGCCAGCACAGGCCTGAGCGCGGCGCCCGTGTGACTCGCCGCAATGCGCGACAGGCCTTCGGGGTCCGTCGCGGCGACGATCGTTCCGCCGCCCACGCCGCCTTCCGGGCCCAGATCGATGATCCAGTCCGCTTCGGCAATCACGTCGAGATCGTGCTCGATGACGACGACGCTATGCCCGCCGTCGACGAGACGATGCAGCACGCGGATCAGCTTCGCGACGTCGGCCATATGCAGACCGACCGTGGGCTCGTCGAGCACGTACAGCGTGTGCGGCGGCTTCTGGCCGCGCCGCGTGATGTCGTCGCGTACCTTGCTCAACTCGGTGACGAGCTTGATGCGCTGCGCCTCGCCGCCCGACAAGGTGGGCGACGGCTGGCCGAGCGTCAGATAGCCGAGCCCGACGTCCTTCATCAGTTGCAGCGGATGCCCGATGCTCGTGATCGACGCGAAGAACTCGACCGCTTCGTCGATTTCCATCGTCAGCACGTCGCCGATATTCTTGCCGCGCCACGTAACCGCGAGCGTCTCGGGATTGAAGCGCTGCCCATGACAGACGTCGCACGGCACCTTCACGTCGGGCAGGAAGCTCATGCCGATCGTGCGCACGCCCTGCCCCTCGCACGCGGGACAACGCCCTTCGCCGGTATTGAACGAGAAGCGCGACGCCGTATAGCCCCGCGCGCGCGCCTCGAGCGTGCCCGCGAACAGCTTGCGGATCGCGTCCCACACGCCGATGTAGGTCGCCGGACACGAGCGCGGTGTCTTGCCAATCGGCGTCTGATCGACTTCGAGCACGCGGTCGATGCTCTCCCAGCCGGTGACCGAATCGCAGCCCTGCCACGTATGCGTGACGTCGAGCGGCGCGCGCGGCGCCGAGCGCGCAAGCACGCTCGAACGCCGGTTCGCGGCGGGCTTCTGCTCGGCCGCAGCGCGCGCCCGGCGCGTAGCCGGCGACGACAGCACCGAACGCCCCACTGCGTCGAGCAGATTGGTCATCAGCACATCGCGCGCGAGCGTCGATTTGCCGGAGCCGCTGACGCCCGTCACCGCGACGAGCCGCGCAAGCGGAATGCCGACCGTGATGTCGCGCAGGTTGTGCAGCTTGCCGCCGTGCACGGTCAGCCAGCTCCCGGGCACGGCCGCCGCGCGCTTGCCCGGCGCAACGACTGCGCGGCGCGGCTGCAACGGATGCACGATCGGCTGCGCGAGGAAACGCCCGGTCAGCGAATCGGCTTGCGCGGACAGGTCCGCGACGCTGCCCTGCGCGATCAGCGACCCGCCGCGCTTGCCCGCGCCCGGCCCGATATCGATGATGTGATCGGCGCGCCGGATCGTGTCCTCGTCATGCTCGACGACGACGAGCGTATTGCCCTTGTCGCCGAGCTTGCGCAGCGCGTTGAGCAGAATCTGGTTGTCGCGCGGATGCAGGCCGATGGTCGGCTCGTCGAGCACATAGCAGACGCCCTGCAGGTTGCTGCCGAGCTGCGCGGCGAGCCGGATGCGCTGCGCTTCGCCGCCCGACAGGCTCGGCGCCGCGCGGTCGAGGCTCAGATAGCCGAGCCCGACCTCTTCGAGAAACTGCAGACGGCTGCCGATTTCGCTGACCACGTCGCGCGCGATTTCCGCGTCGCGCCCCGTCATTTCGAGCGTGCCGATCCACGCGCGCGTGTCGGACACGGTCCATTGCGCGACGTCGACGATCGCGTGCGAGTCGAACGTGACCGCGCGCGCGACCGGGTTCAGACGCGTGCCCGCGCAATCCGGACACGGTTCGTCGGCGAGCCCTTCCGGCTCCTGCTCCTCGGACGGCAAGCTCTGCTCGCGGCCGCGATTGTCGTCGACGACGATCGTGTCGTCGTAGGCGGCACGCTGTTCGCGCGTGAGCGACAGGCCCGTGCCGACACAGCTCGTACACCAGCCATGCTTGCTGTTGTACGAGAACATGCGCGGATCGAGTTCGGGGTAGCTCGTGCCGCACACCGGGCACGCGCGCCTGGTGGACAGCACCTTCACGTCGCCAAGCTTCGCGGTGGAGCGGCCGCCGGCGATCGCATCGTGCAAGCCGTCGAGCGGCGCAAGCAGATGCATGACGCCCTTGCCGATGTCGAGCGTCTGGTCGAGCGCCGCGCGCAGTTCGGCTTCGTGATCGGCCGACACGACGAGATCGGTCACCGGCAATTCGATCGTATGCTCGCGGAAGCGGTCGAGCTTCGGCCACGGATCGACCGGCACGAACTCGCCGTCGACACGCAAATGCGTATTGCCGCGCGCCTTCGCCCACTTGGCGAGATCGGTATAGACGCCCTTGCGGTTCACGACGAGCGGCGCAAGGAAACCGACGTGCTGCCCCTTGTGATCGCGCAGCAACTGCGCGGCAATCGACTCGACGCTTTGCGACGTGACCGGCGTGCCGTCGTGCACACAGTGCTGCAAGCCGAGCTTCACATACAGGAGACGCAGGAAGTGCCACACCTCCGAGGTCGTCGCGACAGTACTCTTGCGCCCGCCGCGCGAGAGGCGCTGCTCGATCGCGACGGTCGGCGGAATGCCGTACACGGCATCGACCTCGGGCCGCCCGGCCGGCTGCACGATCGAGCGCGCATAAGCGTTGAGCGATTCGAGATAACGCCGCTGGCCTTCGTGGAACAGGATGTCGAACGCGAGCGTCGATTTGCCCGACCCCGACACGCCGGTGATTACGTTGAACTTGCCGTGCGGAATGTCGACGTCGAGCGCCTTGAGGTTGTGCTCGCGCGCATTGACGATGCGCACCACGTCCTCGCCTTCCACGGCCCGGCGCGCGCGCGCCGCGCTCAGTGCCTTCTGTAGCGGCACGCCGTGCGAACCGGCTTCGTCCGCCGTGCTGCCCGCGGCGCTCATTGCGTCCATCGCGCGGTCGTATTGCAGCAGCGCCTCGCCGGTATGCGATTCCGCGCAAGCCTTGACCTCGTCCGGCGTGCCCGCGCACAGCACGCGGCCGCCGCCGTCGCCGCCTTCGGGACCGAGGTCGATGATCCAGTCGGCCGCGCGGATCACGTCGAGATTGTGCTCGATCACGATCAGCGAATGGCCGCTCGCGAGCAGCTTGCCGAACGCCTGCATCAGCTTCGCGATGTCGTCGAAATGCAGGCCCGTGGTCGGCTCGTCGAACATGAAGAGGCGCTTCGGCAATGCCTGCTTCGCGCCGCGCGCGCTACGCGCCTGCGCCGATTCCGCGAGAAAGCCCGCCAGCTTGAGGCGCTGCGCCTCGCCGCCCGATAACGTGGGCACCGGCTGGCCGAGCTTCACGTATTCGAGGCCCACGTCGACGATCGGCTGCAGCACGCGCAATACTTCGGCATCTCTCGCGAAGTAAGCGGCGGCCTCGCTGACGGTCAACTCCAGCACGTCGGCAATGCTCAGCGCACGCGCCGGCTCCCCTCGCTCGATCTTCACTTCGAGCAGTTCCGCGCGATAACGCCGGCCGTCGCAATCGGGGCAGCGCAGATACACGTCGGAGAGGAACTGCATTTCGATATGCTCGAAGCCCGAGCCGCCGCAGGTCGGGCAGCGGCCGTCGCCCGAGTTGAAGCTGAACATGCCGGGGCCGTAGCCGCGCTGCTGCGCGAGCGGCGCCTTCGAGAACAGCTTGCGAATTTCGTCGAACGCGCCGACGTAGCTGGCCGGATTCGAGCGCGCGGTTTTGCCGATCGGCGACTGGTCGACGAACACGACGTCGGTGACCTGGTCCGCGCCCTTGAGCGCCTTGAACGCGCCCGGCGCTTCGGTGGCGAGGCCGAAATGCCGCGCCATGGCCGGATACAGCACGTCCTGCAGCAGCGTCGATTTGCCGGAGCCCGACACGCCCGTCACGCAAACGAGCCGCTCCAGCGGAATCTCCACCGTGACGTCGCGCAGATTGTGCTCGCGCGCGCCTTCGAGCACGATGCGCGGCGTGCCGGCCTCGACCGGACGGCGCGACCAGTGCGCGGCGTCCGCAACATGCCGGCGGCCGCCGAGGTATTCGCCCGTGAGCGTGCCCGACGAGCGAATCGCCTGCGGCGCGCCGTCGAAGATGATCGAGCCGCCGCGCTCGCCCGGCCCCGGCCCCATGTCGATCAGCCGGTCGGCCGCGAGCATCACCGACGGATCATGCTCGACCACGACGAGCGTATTACCCGCGTCGCGCAGCCGGTGCATCGCCTCGACGATGCGGTTCAAGTCGCGCGGATGCAGGCCGATGCTCGGCTCGTCGAGCACGAACAGCGTCTTGGTGAGCGAGGTGCCGAGCGCCGTGGTCAGGTTGATGCGCTGCACCTCGCCGCCCGACAGCGTGCGGCTTTGCCGGTCGAGCGTCAGATAGCCGAGGCCGACGTCGCACAGATACTTCAGGCGCGTGCGCACTTCGGCGAGCAGCAGCTTCAGCGCGTCGTCGAGCAGCGCGCTCGGCAAGGTGATGTCGTCGAAGAAGCGGCGGATGCGCTCGATCGGCATCAGCATGAGGTCGTGCACGGTCAGGCCCGGCAGCGCTTCGAGCTGGGCGCGCGACCAGTGCACGCCGTGCGGCATGAAACGCCGCGCGAGCGCGAGCACGTCGTTGGCATTCGCCTTGCTGCCGAGACGCCAGAGCAGCGACTCGGTTTTCAGACGCGCGCCGCCGCAGGTTTCGCATGGCGTGTAGCTGCGGTACTTCGACAACAGCACGCGGATATGCATCTTGTACGCCTTCGATTCGAGATACTCGAAGAAGCGTTTGACGCCGTACCAGTGGCTTTGCCATTTGCCGTTCCAGTCCGGCGAACCGTTGATGACCCAGTGGCGCTCGGCGTCGGTCAGCTCGCCCCATGGCGTGTCGCGGCGGATGTCGGCCTTCGCCGCATAGCGCATCAGATCGTCCTGGCACTCCTTCCATGCGGGCGTCTGCATCGGCTTGATCGCGCCTTCGCGCAGCGTCTTGCGCGCGTCGGGAATCACGAGCCCGAGGTCGACGCCGATCACGCGGCCAAAGCCGCGGCAGACGTCGCACGCGCCATAGGCCGAGTTGAACGAGAACAGCGCCGGCTGCGGGTCCGCATAACGCAGATCGCTTTCGGGGCTGTGCAGGCCGGTCGAGAAGCGCCAGATGTGCGGCTCGGCGGCCTGCCCCAGCGGCTCGTCCGGCGCGGCCGGCAGCACGTAGATATTGACGCGCCCGCCGCCGCGCTTGAGCGACGCCTCGATCGCCTCGACCACGCGCGCCTTGTCGACCGAGCGCAGCCGGAAGCGGTCGGCCACCACGTCGAGCAGCTTGCGCCGGCCGGTGGGCGACTCGACTTCGCGCTGCGCCTGCACGCGCGTATAGCCGCTCGCCGACAGCCATTGCTCGACTTCCTGCTCGGACGCCGATTCCGGCAGCTCGACCGGAAACGTGACGACGAGCCGCGGCTCGTCTTGCGCGGTGCGTTCGAGCAGTTCCGCGTAGATCGTCTCCGGCGTGTCGTGTCGCACCGGCAGCGCGGTCTGCCGGTCGAACAGCTCGGCCGCGCGCGCGTAGAGCAGCTTCAGATGGTCGTTGAGTTCCGTCATCGTGCCGACCGTGGAGCGCGAGCTGCGCACCGGGTTGGTCTGGTCGATCGCAATCGCGGGCGGCACGCCGTCCACGCGATCGACCTGCGGCCGGTCCATGCGGTCGAGGAACTGCCGCGCGTAGGCGCTGAAGGTTTCGACGTAGCGGCGCTGGCCTTCCGCGTACAGCGTGTCGAACACGAGGCTCGACTTGCCCGAGCCGGACGGCCCGGTGACGACTGTCATTTCGCCGGTGCGCACGTCGAGATCGACGTTCTTGAGATTGTGCTGGCGCGCGCCGCGAATCCGGATGGTGCCCTGGGGTTTGCCGTGCGTGCCGCCGGTGGTGCCGTGGCTTGCACCGACGCCTGATTCCTGAGCTGTGTCGTTAGATGACAATTTTTCCGACCGTCTGAATGAGTGGAATGGGTGGGCCACCTCTCACGGCCCTATTGCAGCCTTCTCGCAACCGTCTCGCAGCCTTCTCGCAGCCTTCTCGCGGCCACGTAAGTCCGGTGCGGCCCCGGTCACGCGCCGGGCAGTCCCGCGCCGAACGCGGGAGCCTGCGCGGCGCACCGCAAGCCTGGTTGCAACGGGATACTATACTGTATGTTTATACAGTTTTCCATGACGCGGCCCGGCCCGCTTGCGAGCCTTGCCGGATCGGGATGGCGGGCGGGCAAAACCCTGCCCGCGACACGGGCACGACACGGGCACGACACGACACCGCTTCCAGCCAACCGCGCACGCCATCCGCGCGCAACCGGTCCCGCGCACCGCCTAAGCCGTCAGATCGAGCCCCCGCACGAGCCGTTCGGCAAGCCGCGGCTGCCGCAACTGGTCGAGCCACCACGTCAGCGCGCGCCCCTCGTGGTCGCCGCGCCACGCGACATAGAGCACGTTCGGCTCGCGCGGATCGGCGGTCTCCTTTTCGATCAGCTCGCCGCGTTGCAACAGCGACGCCACGCGCTCGCGCGGCAGCCAGCCGACGCCGAGGCCGTCGCGCTGCGCGAGAATCTTCGCGCGCATGCCCGGCAACGCGAGCGAGGCCTGGCCGCCGATCACGCCATACGCGCGGCCCGCGCCCGCGCGCGACGAATCGGCCACCACCACCGCGCGATGCGCGCTGATCCGCTCGCGGCTGAGCGGCTCCTCGGCGGCCGCGAGCGGATGACGCGGCGACACCGCGAACACCCACTCCATCACGCCGAGTTCGAACCAGCGCAGGCCGGCAATCGCGGGTGGCTCGTTGGTCGCGCCGACGATCAGGTCGGCGCGGCCGTCGCGCAGCGCCTCCCATGTGCCGCCGAGCACTTCGTGCGTGAAGCGCAGCCGCACGCCAGAGCCGAGCGCATCGAACGCGCGCACCACCGGCATCAGCAGCTCGAATTCGAGGACTTCGTCCGTCACGACCCACAGCCGGTCTTCCCAGCCGCTCGCGATCTGCTTCACGCGCTGCGTCATGCGCGCCATGTCGAGCAGCAGACGCGCGGCTTCGTCGGCGAGCAGCTGGCCGGCCGGCGTCAGTTGCAGCCGGTAGCGGCGCCGGTCGAACAGCAGCGCGTCGAAACGCGCTTCCAGTTGCCGCGCGGCATGCGAAACCGTCGAGGGCGCCTTGCCCAGCCGCGCCGCCGCGCGCGACAGGCTGCCGGTCGCGCGGATCGCGTCGAGCAGGGCCAGTTCGTCTTCCGACAGCATGTGCGATTCCCTCGAATGAGTGCGCCGCCGACGATGGTAGCGCAAGCCGCTCAGCCCACCGCCTCGAAAATATCCCTGAGCCACTGCGCGAACGCGCGCACCCGCGACGACAACTGCCGGCTCTGCGGATACAGCACCGACACCGGCAACGTCGGCGGCGGAAACTCGGCGAGCAGGATGCGCAGACGCCCCGCCGCGAGGTCCGCCTCGACGCGATAGCGCGGCACCTGGACGATGCCGAGCCCGGCGAGCGCGGCGCCCGCGTAGAGATCGGCGCCCGTCACCGAGACCGCCGACGGCAGCATGATCGCGCGGTCGTGTCCGTCGACGCGGAATTCGAGCGGCACCGGCTTGCCGGTCGCGCTCGACACGTAGTTGACCGCGCGATGCGCGGACAGCGCCGCGAGGTCCGCCGGCTCGCCGTACGCGGCAAGGTAGGCCGGACTCGCGACCGTGACCTGCTGCAGCTGCGCGACGCGCCGCCCGACCATCGACGAATCCTGCAGATTGCCCGCGCGCAGCACGCAATCGACGCCCTCGCGCACCAGATCGACGAAGCGGTCGTCCTCGCCGATCACGAGCTCGATGCCGGGAAAGCGTTCGAGAAACGCGGGCAGCGCCGGCACCACGAAGTGCCGCGCGAGCGTGCCCTGCACGTTCACGCGCAACAGCCCCTTCGGCGCGAGATTCGAAAACGAGCCCTCGGCCTCCTCCATGTCGGCGATCAGGCGCACGCAGCGCTCGTAGTACGCCGCGCCGTCGGGCGTGAGCCGCACCGTGCGCGTGGTACGCTCCAGCAGCCGCGCGCCGAGCCGCTCCTCCATGCGCTGCATCAGATTGGTGACGGTCGCGCGCGGAATGCGCAGGTCGTCGGCCGCGCGCGTGAAGCTCTGCCGCTCGGCAATCCGCACGAACACCCGCATTTCCTCGAAACGATCCATAATCGACGCTCACCAATTATTAAAGCAAATGGAATGATGATGGCGAGTCTAGCGCGATTATCTACGCGCCGAAAGCGCTCATGATTCCCTCTCCATCACCCCTACTGTGAGGACACGCATCATGAACACGAGCAACACGAGCCGGGTCGCCATCGTCACGGGCGCCTCGCGCGGCATCGGCAGCGCGATTGCGCAGCGGCTTGCGAAGGACGGCTTCGCGGTCGCCGTCAACTACGCGTCGAGCGCGGGCGAAGCCGAGGCGCTCGTCGCCGCGATCAGGGACGCGGGCGGCAAGGCGGCCGCAGTGAAGGCAGATGTCTCGAACCCCGACGACGTGCGCCGCATGTTCGAGCACACCGAGCAGCAGCTCGGCAAGGTGGACGTGCTCGTCAACAACGCGGGCGTGATGAAGCTCGCGCCGATCGCCGAGGCTCAGGACGCGATGTTCGAGCAGACTTTCGACATCAACGTGCGCGGCACCTTCAACACGCTGCGCGAAGCGGCCGCGCGCCTGAACGACGGCGGCCGCGTGATCAATTTCTCGACCAGCGTGCTGGCGCTGAACCTGCCGGGCTACGGGGTCTACGTCGCGACGAAAGCGGCCGTCGAGGCGTTCACGCGCGTGTTCGCGAAGGAACTGCGCGGGCGCAACATCACGGTGAACGCGGTCGCGCCGGGTCCGATCGCGACCGCGCTGTTCCTCGAAGGCAAAACCGAGGAGCAGATCGCCAACTTCGCGAAGATGCCGCCGCTGCAACGGCTCGGCGAGCCGGACGACATTGCGTCGGTGGTGGCGTTTCTGGCCGGGCCCGATGCGGCGTGGGTCAACGGCCAGGTGTTGCGGGCGAACGGCGGGCTGGTTTGATAGCTGAGTTGATAGCGGTTTTTTGATAACGGGTTTGACGGCGCGGTGCCTCCGGTTCGAGCGCCGCGCCCCTCGCTCAAACCGCCTTCGGATTGCGCTCCGCGAATCCTTCCTGATGCCAGTACGGATAGGCGGGCCGCACGGCGCTCGCCGCGTCGAGCCTCGCGACCTGCTCCGGCGTCAGATTCCAGCCGACCGCGCCGAGGTTCTGCCGCAACTGTTCCTCGTTGCGCGCGCCGATCAGCACCGTCGCGACGGTCGGCCGTTGCTGCAGCCAGTTCAGCGCGATCTGCGGCACGGTCTTGCCGGTCTCGGCGGCGACTTCGTCGAGCGCATCGAGCACGCGGAACAGATAGTCTTCCGGCACCGGCGGCCCCATGTCGGCGGTCTTGTGCAGCCGGCTCGTTTCCGGCAGCGGCTGGCCGCGCCTGAGCTTGCCGGTCAGGCGCCCCCAGCCGAGCGGACTCCACACGACCGCGCCAACGCCCTGATCGGCGCCGAGCGGCATCAGCTCCCACTCGTAATCGCGGCCGATCAGCGAGTAGTAGGTCTGATTCGCAACGTAGCGCGGATAGCCGTAGCGGTCCGCGAGATCGAGCGACTTCATCAGATGCCAGCCGGAAAAATTCGACACGCCGGTATAGCGGATCTTGCCCGCGCGCACGAGGTCGTCGAGCGTGGACAGCACTTCGGCGATCGGCGTTTTCGCGTCGAAGCCGTGCAACTGGAACAGGTCGATGTAATCGGTTTGCAGGCGCCTGAGCGCCGCGTCGACGGCCTCGATCAGATGGAAGCGCGACGAGCCGACGCTGTTCGGCCCGTCGTCGACACGGAAGGTCGCTTTCGTCGAGATGATGGCCTTGTCGCGCTTGCCCTTGAGCGCCTCGCCGAGCACCGATTCGGACACGCCCCTCGAATAGCTGTCGGCGCTGTCGAACATCGTGACACCCGCGTCGAAGCAGATGTCGATCAGACGCCGCGCTTCGGCGACGTCGGTCGCGCCCCACGCCTGAAAAAATTCGCCCTTGCCGCCGAACGTACCCGTGCCGAAACTCAACACCGGCACCTTGAAACCCGATGCACCCAGATGTCTGTATTCCATTGAAGAATCTCCGTGGCATTGCCGTCGATGAACGGGGGTTCAGTCTACGCGCTGCGTGGCAACGCTGCGCCCAACGGGCATACGCTGCGACTACGCGCCGCGCCCCGCTCCGCTTATCCCGGCCAGCGCCTCGCGCACCGCGTCGATCACGCTGTCCCAGTCGCCGAGCGCCGGCTGCCTGAAGAGGCGCGCGTGCGGATACCACGGCGTGTCGCTGCGTTCGAGCAGCCAGCGCCAGCAGGTGTCGAAGCGGTTCAGAATCCACACGGGCCGGCCGAGCGCGCCGGCCAGATGCGCGGTGGACGTGTCGACCGAGATCACGAGATCGAGATTGGCGACGAGCGCGGCCGTGTCGGCGAAATCGTGCAGCAGGCCCGTGTAATCGGCGACACGGTCGCGAAGCGCGCTCTCTGCGAGTTGCTGGGCGGCCACGCCCTTCTGCACGCTGAAGAAGCGCACGTTCGGCACATCGAGAAGCGGCGCGAAACGCTCGAACGCGAGCGAACGGCGCGCGTCGATCTTGCGCAGTTCGGCGACGTGCGCGCGGTTTTCGCCAGCCCAGACGAGGCCGACCTTCAGGTGCTTCAGTTGCGTCTCTGGTTGCTCCGCCGCATCGGCACCGGCATCGATGCGTTCGCGCCATGCGCTCACCGCCGCGGCATCGGCGAACAGATAAGGTGTGGCCGATGGAATGCTCGTCTCGTCGGTGCGCAGCGCAAGCGGCAGGCTCAGCAGCGGACAATGACAATCGAACGGCGGCAACGGCTGCCCCGCTTCGATCAACTGGTCGACACCGTCGAGCGTCGACAGAAGCCGCCGCAGCGGCGCCGGCACTTCGAGCACGACCTTCGCGCCGAGCCGCGCGACGCTCGACGCATAGCGGCAGAACTGCAGCGTATCGCCGAGACCCTGCTCCGCGTGCAGCAGAATCGTCTTGCCGTCGAGCGGAAAATCGCCGAGCCATGAAGGCTGCGCGAACTCGCGCTTGCCGGCCTGGATGCGGCGGCGCTCCCAGCGCCATTCGTAGGCCCGCCAGCCCGCCTCGAAGCGCCCCATCTGCAACAGACACAGCGCCTGATTCCAGTGCGTTTCCGCCGCGGCGGGATTCAGCGCGAGCGCGCGCTCATAACTTGCCAGCGCGTCTTCGTGACGGTTCAGATCGATCTGCGCGAGACCGAGGTTGTTCCATGCATCGACGAAACCCGGCGCCAGGTCCAGCGCACGCCGATAACTGCGCTCCGCTTCGAGAGGCCGGTTCAGATCGCCGAGCGCATTGCCGCGATTGCTCCACGCGTCGGGGTAAGCCGGCTGCAACGCAAGCGCGCGTTCGCAGCTGTCGAGCGCGTCGGCCGCGCGGCCGAGATCGCGCAGCACGCACGCGCGATTGTTCCAGGCCACCGCGAAATCCGGCGCGAGCGCAAGCGCGCGCTCGAAGCTCGCCAGTGCATCGAGCGGCCGGCTCAGTGCGGCGAGCGCATTGCCGCGATGATTCAGCGCATCGGCGAACTTCGGCTGCAAGGCGAGCGCGCGTTCGGCGCTCGCGAGCGCTTCGCCGTGACGCTGCAAGACATTCAGCGCGTAGGCGAGATTCGAATGCACGGCTGCCTGCTTCGGGTTGACGGCCAACGCCTTGTTGAGCAGATCGGTACCTTCCTGCACGCGCCCCGTCTGCAATGCAAGCTCGCCGAGCCAGCGCAACACGTCGCCATGTTTGGGCTTGAGTTCGAGAATCTCGCGATACAGCTCTTCCGCTTCGACGAGCGCGCCATTGTGCTGAAGCGCGACGGCTTGCCGAAGCATGTGATCCAACTGTTGCGGCAGACTGGCGGGCTTGCTCATGCGGGACGGGAATCGAAAGTTCGCAATATCGTGAAGCGGTATCGCGACGCAAGCGTCTTGCTGGACGCGGCGCACGGCAAGACCGCGAGAAGCGCCCGATTATCGCTGAATTTTCCGCAAGCGCCGCCGATAACCCGTAGACAAGCCAGGCGCCAGGGCACCCCGACGACAACATGGCGCACGACTCGCACCGCAACCCTGGAGAGAATCCGATGGCAGACGAACACCGTGCCAACCACGAGCGCAACACCGAACGCAGCAACCTGACGAGTTCGAACAAGTTCGAACTGCTGCTGTACCGCCTCGGCTGCGTGCCGGGCAGCGACGCGCACGAGCTATATGGCATCAACGTCTTCAAGGTGCGCGAAATCTCGACGATGCCGCCCGTCACGCCGATCGCGGGCGCCTCGCCGTTCGTGATGGGCGCGGTCGACATTCGCGGGCAGATCATTCCGGTGATCGACCTGCCGCGCCTGATGGGCTGCGAACCGACGCGCGGCCTGAACATCCTGCTCGTGACCGAGTTCGCGCGCTCGACCCAGGCGTTCGCGGTCGAGGAAGTCGACGACATCGTGCGGCTCGAATGGAACCAGGTGCTGTCCGCCGACGGCGCGGCGAGCGGCAAGCTCGTCACGAGCATCGCGCGCATCGACGGCAATACCGGCGATTCGCGGCTCGCCCAGGTGATCGACGTCGAGCAGGTGTTGCGCGACGTGTTTCCGTCGCAACACCCGAGCGTCGATCCGAAATCGGTCGGCGAAGTGCTCGGCATTCGCCGCGGCGCGAAGATTCTCGCCGCCGACGACTCCGGCTTCGCGCGCAAGCTGATCGAGCAGGCGCTCAGCGCGATCGGCGCGGACTACATCATGACGAAGACCGGCGAGGAAGCGTGGGCCGCGTTGCAGCAGGTCGCGCGCGAGGCGCAACAGAACGGCACGCGCGCGAAGGACAGCATCGCGCTCGTGCTGACCGATCTGGAGATGCCGGAAATGGACGGCTTCATGCTCACGCGACAGATCAAGGCCGACGAGCGCACGCGCGATATTCCGGTCATCATCCACTCCTCGCTGACGGGCGCGGCCAATGAAGCGCACGTGAAGAACGCGGGCGCCAACGGTTATGTCGCGAAATTCGCGGCGGCCGAACTGGCCGATGCGATCCGTCATGCGCTGGGCGGCGCGGCCGCGAAAGCGGCGGCTTGACCACCTCCGCCGCGCGCACCGCCGCGTGCCCTGGTGCACTTACCGGTGCGCGGTCAGCCCGACCGACAACACCATGCGGCCGATCTCGACACCCATCGTATTGAGCCGCTTCGGCGCATGAAAACCGTCGAGCTTCGCGCGCTGCTCCGCCGTCCCGAGATCGAGCAGCGCGAGGAGTTCGGCGCTCACCGCATAGAGCGCGGCGACGTTGCCGTCCTCGATTTTCACGGCGATACCGAGCGCGCCGTTCGCGCCGAGGCGCGCGGTCTGCGGCGACGCGCGCACGCCGATCGCATAGCTGCCGTCGGCGCCGAGCTTGCCGACCAGCGCGCCGCCGAAGGCCTGCATCAGCAGCGTGCAGAAACGGCCCTCGCCGCCCACCAGTTCCGGGTATGACGTCATCGCGCGATAAATGCGCGCGAGCGCGACCGTGCGCGGCGTCACGTCAGTTGCCCCCGAGGTTGCCCCTGAGGCGACTTCGTCTTCGGCCGCGGCGAGCTTCGCAAACAGACGCGCGAGCCGGTCGAGCGGAAAGGCCGGCGTCGGCAGATTGCAGCCGTCGATCGCCCATTGCACGCCGTCGTCGGGCAGATCGCAGACGCTCGCGACCGTCTGCTTCACGCGCACCTGCAACGGATGCCCGGGTAGTTCGTACCCCGCGAGCGCCGCACCGATCGAACGCGCGCCGGCCAGCATGCCCGCGTGCTTGCCGGAGCAGTTGCTGCACACGCCGCTGGGCGTGAAGCCGCGCCGCAGCCAGTCGGCGTACACCGCTTCCGACAGCGGCGGATGACCGCCGCAGCGCAGGTCCGCCTCGCTCGCGCGCGCCTTCGCGAGCATGCTGCGCGCGCGGTCGATATGGCGCGGCTCGCTGCTGTGCGATGCGCACATCAGCGCGAGATCGGCGTCATCGAAACCGCAGTGCTCGAGCGCGCCGGTCTCGACGACCGCGAGCGCCTGTGCCGGTTTCGCCGCCGAGCGCGCGAGCGTCATACGCGCGGGATCGCCGAACGAGTACAGCAGGCGGCCGCTCGCATCGACGACGGCGACATGCGCGAGATGCGTGTTCTCGACCGACGCGCCGCGATAGATCGTCGCCGCGACCGGCGCAGCATGTGCAACGGGATGCCCCTCGGACAGGCTCATGCGTGGTCTCCTCCTGTTGGCTCACCCGGTGCGTCGGCACGATGGATGAACTCGCGGTTTTATCGATGTTTCGCTCGACACGCGGCGCAAGCCCGACGCCCGGGCAGCAATACTCAACAGCACGCGGCGCACGCCGCAACACTCAGGCGCTCGCCGCCAGTTCCTCTTCGCGCTCCAGCTTCCGCGTGCGCCGCAGTTCCGGAAAAAGCCGCATCCACAGCAACGCGATCGCGATCGTCGCGACGCCGCCGACCAGCACGGCCGGTTGCGCGCCCCACCAGCCCGCGGTCAGGCCCGATTCGAATTCGCCCAATTGATTCGAGGTCCCGATGAACAGCGAATTGACCGCGTTGACGCGGCCGAGCATTTCATCGGGCGTGCGCAACTGCACGAGCGAAAGCCGCACGACGACGCTGATCGTGTCCGATGCGCCGAGTATCATCAGCGCGATCAGCGACACGATGAACTGATGCGAGAGCCCGAACATGATCGTCGCGATGCCGAACGCGATCACGCCGCCGAACATCGCCGCGCCGGGCCGCTCGCGCAGCGGGAAATGCGCGAGCCAGATCGTGCCCGCGAGCGCGCCGATCGCGGTGCCCGAGCGCAGCAGGCCGAGGCCGATCGGCCCCGCGTGCAGCACGTCGCGCGCGAAGATCGGCAAAAGCGCGGTCGCGCCGCCGAACAGCACTGCGAACAGATCGAGCGAGAGCGCGCCGAGAATCACGGGCTCCTTGCGAATGAACGCGATGCCCGAGAAGATCGATTCCAGCGTGACGGGCGCGCGGCTCGCCGGCTTGAGCTGCAGCGGAATGGTCCACACCGCGACGGCGGCGGCCGCGAACGACAGCGTGCAGGCAAGATAGGCCGCACCCGGTCCGACGCCGTACAGCAGGCCGCCGAGCGCGGGGCCGGCGATCTGCGCGGTCTGATTCGCGGAGGTGGACCACGCGGTGGCCTTCGGCAACTGGCCGCGCGGCACCACGGCCGGCAGCAGCGACGACACCGCCGGCGATTCGAACGCGCGCGCCGCTCCCGCGCAGGCGGCCAGCACGTAGATGACCGGCGCGCTGATCCAGCCGCCGAACGTGCCGAGCGCGAACAGTAAGGCGGCGACGCCTTCGAGGCTCTGGCAGACGGCGGCGATGCGGCGGCGATCGTAGCGATCGGCGACGTGGCCGACGACGAGCGTCAGCAGGAACATCGGCAGGAATTGCGCGAGGCCGACGAGGCCGAGCGCGAATGCGCTATGGGTCAGCGCATAGACGTGCCAGCCCATCGCGACGGCGAGCATCTGGAACGACAGCGAGGACAGGATGCGGGTGCACCAGAAACGCTGGAAAGGCGGGTGTTTCGGCAGGCTGAAAGACGGGGAATCGGCGGGATCGACGGGGGCGGGTGACATCGGTGACTGGTTCGTTACGTGATGCGCGGTAGGTAGCTCGCGATGGCTCGCGGTGGCCTGAATGGGGCGGCGCTAGTTTAGAGCAAGACGGCATGACGTGCCGGAAGCGGGATCGGGCGGGGCCCGCCGGACTGGCGTTCCGCTCCGCTTCCTGCCCCGCCGGCGCCGCGCGCGGAACTCAGGTGCG
Organism: Paraburkholderia sp. Cy-641; assembly: GCF_011752945.1. NCBI lineage: Bacteria > Pseudomonadati > Pseudomonadota > Betaproteobacteria > Burkholderiales > Burkholderiaceae > Paraburkholderia > Paraburkholderia sp. Cy-641. Next base: position 38,384 of record NZ_VWWM01000052.1, on the reverse strand, counting down.
CCGATTATGGCACGGCCGAAAACGGGCGCGCGCAACGAGGCTGCGCGGATTCACGAAGTCCTCATTCAATCTCGGGTACGCTGCGGGATGCGGCTTGTGCAATAGCCGCCTCGCAGTAAGCGGACTTGCTCCGGCAAGACGACGAAGTTTCAATCATCTGGATGGAGGGTATCGACTGTGGCTACCGAGAATGGCGGTTCGCTGTATGTCCTGCAGGCACGTCCACCGGCGATCATCGCCCTGTGGCCCGACGGTTCGCACGAAGTGGTCGTCGCGAATCTGACGCGCACGCCCGACGGCATCAAGGTCGACGTCGAGAACCAGATCGTCTATTGGACCAACATGGGCAGCGGCATCCATCTGATCGACGGCGATCCGGTGCCCGGCGCGGTGCCGCCGAACGACGGCACGATCGAAAGCGCGAAGCTCGACGGCAGCGAACATCGCGTGCTGGTGCCCGCCGGCGTCGCGGGCACGCCGAAGGAACTCGTGCTCGACAAGGAAGGCGGCTTTCTGTACTGGTGCGATCGCGAAGGCATGCGCGTGATGCGCGCGCGCACGGACGGCAGCGAAGTCACCGAACTCGTGCGCACCGGCAACTTCCCCGCCGATACCGGCGACGCGACGCGCCATTGCGTGGGCATCGCCCTCGACAAGCCGAACGGCCATCTCTACTGGACGCAGAAGGGGCCGCCCGATGCGGGCGAAGGCCGCATCTTCCGCGCCGGCCTCGATCTGCCGGCCGGCGCGCAGCCCGATGCGCGCCCCGACCTCGAATGCCTGCTCGATCAGTTGCCCGAACCGATCGATCTCGATATCGACCATCGCGACAGCATGCTCTACTGGACCGATCGCGGCGACGACACGCACGACGGCAATACGCTGAATCGCGCGAAGATCACCGCGGCGGGGCTCGCCGATCACGAGGTGCTCGCGCGCGATCTGCAGGAAGGCATCGGCGTGTCGCTCGACCCGCGCGGGCGCCGTGCCTTCGTGACCGATCTCGGCGGCAACGTGCGGGAGCTGAACATCGACACGAAGCACGAATCGCATTTCACGACGATCGCGCACCTCGGCGCGCTGACCGGAATCGATTACGCGGATCTTTAAGCGCGACCGGCCGGGACGACCCGCGGTATCCGGGCCGTCGTCCCGGCTTGCCGGGACACGCGGGCGCGGCACCACGCGCCCGCCATGTGCAACGCAGCTCTCTAAGCCCTAATCGCTGCCGTCGCGCCGCAGCCTCAGCACGGTCGTCATGTACTCCGTCGCGAAGTCGATAAACGCTTTCACGCGCAGCGGCATTCTGCGCTGCACGGGGTAAATGATCTGCGCGGGCAGCGACTTCGCGCGCCATTGCGGCAGCACCCGCACGAGGCGCCCCGAGACCAGGTCTTCCTCGACGAGCCATTCCGGCAGCACCGCGATGCCGAGTCCCATGCGCACCGCCTCGCGCATGCTCGTCACGCCCTCGGTGATGAACACGGGCTCGACCTGCAGAATCTGCGTCGAATTCCGCGAATACAGCGTGACCTCGCGCGCGCCGCCGAACTGATCGCTGGCGAGCGCGATCCACGGCAGCGCGTCGAGCCCTTCGGGCCGGGTGGGAATCGGGTGGTCTTTCAGAAACGGCGGAGACGCGACGAGGTAGCGCCTGATCTCGCCGAGCGAGCGCGCCACGACGCGCTCGTCAATCAGTGCGCCCGCGAGAATGCCGGCGTCACATCCCTCTTCGATCATGTGCAGCGGCCGGTTCGAATACCCCAGCTCCATGCGCACGGCCGGATGTGCCTGAATAAAGCTGCTGATGAGCCGGCTGATGACGGACTGGCCGAAATCGATCGTCGAAAACACCCGGATATTGCCGCTCAGCTCGGTCTGGTCGTTGCTGAGCCGCTGCGCCGATTCCTCGGCCAGCGACAGCAAGGCCCGCGCGTCGGCCAGCAACTGATGCCCGACTTCGGTGAGGCTCATGCGATGCGTATCGCGACGCAGCAGCACGGCGCCGCATTGATCTTCGAGCGAGCGCAACTGGCGGCTCAAGGTGGGCTGGCTCAGGCGCAGCTTGCGCGCCGCAGCGGAGATGCTGCCGCTGTCCACGATGGCGACGAAGGCGCGCAACAGGTTGAGGTCGTCGAATATGCTCATACGCTGGAAGCATAACCCATATACTGGTCATACGGCTACCGTGGAGGTCCGGACGGCGCGATGATTCACCCATCGCATCGATCACAGATCAATCACCCCGTCAGAAGGAGCCTCACCATGACCACCCAAGCCAAAGTCGCCATCGTTACCGGAGCATCGCGCGGCATCGGCGCCTCGATCGCGAAGCGCCTCGCTGCGGACGGCTTCGCCGTCGTCGTCAACTACGCGGGCCGCGCGGCCGACGCGCAGGACGTCGTGGCATCGATCGAAGCCGCGGGCGGCCGCGCCACCGCGATTCAGGCCGACGTCTCGGTGCCCGCGCAGGTCGCCGCGATGTTCGACCAGGCCGTCACGCTGTTCGGCGGCGTCGACGTCGTCGTGAACAACGCGGGCATCATGCAGCCGGGTCTCGTGCCGCTCGTCGATACCGACGACGCTCTGTTCGACCGCCTCATCGCGATCAACCTCAAGGGTACGTTCAACACGCTGCGCGTGGCCGCGAAAAAACTGCGCAGCGGCGGGCGCATCGTCAACTTCTCGAGCAGCGCGACGGCACTCGCGATGCCGGGCTATTCCGTCTACGCCGCCACGAAGTCGGCCGTCGAAACGATGACGAACATCTTCGCGAAGGAACTGCGCGGCCGCAACATCACCGTGAATGCGGTCGCTCCCGGACCGACCGCCACCGAGCTGTTCCTCAAGGACAAGACGCCCGAGCAGATCGAGCGCCTCGCGAAGATGCCGCCGCTCGAACGCCTCGGCCAGCCCGACGACATCTCGGCCGTGGTCGCGTTCCTCGCCAGCGACGCGGCCAGCTGGGTCGACGGTCAGACGCTGCGCGTGAACGGCGGCATCATCTAAGCCGTCCTTCGCGTCGCCTCGACTCATCACCCTGAACTCATTGCAAGCAAGGAGCCCGACATGAAAAACATCATCGTCGTGACCGGTGCATCGAGCGGCTTTGGGCGCCTGAGCGCCGAAGCGCTCGCGAAGGCCGGCCATATCGTCTACGCGTCGATGCGCGCCACCACGGGACGCAACGCGCCGACCGTCGCGCAGATGGCGGCATTCTCGCAACAGCATGGTGTCGATCTGCGCACCGTCGAACTCGACGTGCTCTCGCAGGAATCGGTCGACGCCGGCATTGCGCAGATCATCGCCGAACACGGCCGCATCGACGTCATCGTCCACAACGCGGGCCATATGGCCTTCGGTCCCGCCGAAGCGTTCACGCCGGAGCAATTCGCGCAGCTCTACGACGTCAACGTGCTCGGCACGCAGCGTGTGAATCGCGCGGTGCTGCCGCAGATGCGCAAGCAGAAGCGTGGTCTCGTCGCCTGGGTGTCGAGCAGCAGCTCGGCGGGCGGCACGCCGCCCTATCTCGCACCGTATTTCGCGGCGAAGGCGGCGATGGATTCGATCGCGGTTCAATATGCGCGCGAACTGTCGGGCTGGGGCATCGAGACGTCGATCATCGTGCCGGGCGCCTTTACTTCCGGCACCAACCACTTCGCGCATGCGGGCCGTCCCGCCGATGAAAGCGTGCTCGAAGCGTACGAAAGCGGACCGAACGCCGGGCTCGGCGAGCGCATCCAGCAGGCCTTCGCCGCGATCGTGCCGGCCGATGCCGATGTCGGACTCGTGGCGCAGGCGCTCGTCGACGTGGTCGATGCGCCGGCGGGACAGCGGCCGTTCCGCGTGCACGTGGACCCGGCGCAGGACGGCGCGGACGTCGGCTTTGCCGTGCTCGATCGCCTCAGGGCGGAGATGCTGCAGCGAGTCGGGATGGCGGAGTTGTTGAAGCCGCGGGTGTATTGAGCCTGTGTTTTAGACCGCTCGCAAAGAGGCAACGGCATGCGCCGTTGCCTCTTTGTTTTTTTGGGTGATCCGCACCGAAGCGGACGGCATTCCGGTCACGCAATCGACCGGCCCATCACGCGCCGCCGGTTCCAGCCGAGCCACACCGCCAGCAAAGCGATGAAGACGAAAACGCCGGACACGTTCGCGAAGAGGCTCGCAACCGGCAGATTCATCGCCAGCAGCACGCCGCCAAGCACGGACCCGATGACCGACCCCAGCTTGCCGACGCCGATCGCCGAGCCGACCCCGGCCGAGCGCAGCAAGGTCGGATAAAGCATGCCCGCGACCGCATAGAGCGCGAACTGGCTGCCGATCACGCAGACACCGCTCGCGAACGACGCGGCATACAGCCAGACAGCCGGCATCGGCATGCCCAGCGATACGCACACCGGCAAACCGAGCAGCGCGAGCAGCAGGATCACGACAACGCCGTAGCGGTCCACGTAGCGGCTCAGCGCGAGCGCGCCAACCGTGCCGCCGACCGGAAACATCATCGCGGCCTTCGCCGCGTGAGCCGCCGGCAGCGCGCTCATGCTGAACAGGATCGGCAGCCAGTTCTGCAAAAACTGCAACGCTAGCGAATTCAGAATGAAAAGCGCCCACAGCAAAGGCGTCACGGAAACGAGGCCGTTGCCGAACAGCGCAAGCGGCGTCGCCCGGATACGCTGTTCGTCGTGGACGAGGTAGCGCGCGTACGGGCCAGGGTCGGCGGCGTCCGAACCGAGACGGCGCACGATGCGGGCGATCTCCCGTGGGGCGCGTCCGTTGAGAATCAGAAAGCGGATGGACTCCGGCAACACGGCGAACGACACGACGGCCACTGCGACGGCCGCCACTCCGCCAAGCTCGAAAAGAACCGGCCAGCCGAAGCGCGGCAACAGCCAAGACGCGATCGCGCCGCCACCGCCGGCGCCAATCGAGAAGCCTGAAAACATCAGCGTGATCCATGTCGCGCGGCGCGCCTTGGGCGCGTATTCGGAAACCAGCGCAACGGTATTCGGCACCACGCCGCCCATGCCGATGCCGGCCAGAAAGCGCAGTACGGTCAATTGATCGAGCGAGGTCGCGAAGCTGCACGCAAAGGTCAGGATGCCAAACCACAGCGCGCCGTAGATGATCGTCAAACGTCGTCCTATGCGATCGCCCATGAAGCCGAGCAGTAACGAGCCCACCAGCACGCCGGCGAGACCGTAGCCGAAGACATGGCCGAATTCCGCGGGCTTGACGTGCCACGCGTGAATCAGCGTCGGCGCCGCATACGCTGCGGCAACCTGATCGTAGCCGTCGATCAGCACGATCAGAAAACACCATGCGATCAGGCGCAGCGCAAAGCCGCGCAATCTTTGCTGCTCGATGAGGGCCGAAACGTCGATAGCGCGCCCGGTCTGCGGGACCGTTCGTGAGAGGCCGTTCATCGCGAATCGCCGAGTGCCGAACGCATCTCCTTGACGCGCGCGTCCTCTTGCTTGTGCTCGTCGCCGAATCGCGCGCGATACAGCACCGCGAGCACGGCCGAGAAAATCGCCGCGACGAGGAACAGCCCGGACGCGGCGTAGAACATCCGCGCAATCGGCAGATGCATCGACAGCAGAATTCCGCCGATTACGGGCCCCGATACCGAGCCGATCTTGCCGACCGAAATCGCACTGCCGACGCCCGCCGAGCGGAACGACGTCGGGTAGATCATGCCGGCCACCGCATACAGGCCATATTGCGCGCCGACCACGCAGAAGCCGGTCGCAAACACGGCGAACATCAGCCACGCCTCGGACATGCCATGGCCGAGGAAGGCGACGACAGGACAGCCGATCGCCGGCAGGGAGATGATCGCGAGCACACCGTGACGGTCGACGAAACGGCACAGGATCAAGCCGCCGAGCACGCCGCCCACCGAGAACATCGTCGTGATGAGACCGGCGCTCTGCGGATTGATGCCGACGCCTTCCATCAGGATCGGCAGCCAGTTCTGCAGAAAATACAGCGCCATCGAATTGACGATGAAGACGATCCACAGGAGCGGCGTGATCGCACGCAGGCCGTCGGAGAAAATCAGCTTGAGCACGAAGCGCTTCTTTTCCTGCACTTCGCCGGGCACGAACAGCGCGTCGGCCGGCAGCGCAAGCTCGGGACGCAGGCGCGCAACGAGCTGGCGCACCGTTTCGATGCTGCGCCGGCGCACCACCAGCAGCTTGGCCGACTCCGGCAACATCACCGCCAGCAGCAGCGCGACCGCGAGCGAGCCGATACCGCCCACCACGAACATCACGGGCCAGCCATAGCGATGAATCAGCGCGGACGAAACGATGCCGCCCGACCCCGCGCCGATCGAAAAACCGGAGAACATCAAGGTCACCCAGGTGGCGCGCAATCTTTTGGGCGCGTATTCGGCGACCAGCGCGACCGAATTCGGCACCACCCCGCCCATGCCGAGCCCGGCAATGAAACGCAGCAGCATCAGGTCCTGCAACGAAGTCGCCCAGACGGACAGGAGCGTCAGCGCGCCGAAGAACAGGCTGCCCGACACGATGGCGCGCTTGCGGCCGAAGCGGTCGCCGAAATAGCCGAAGATGAACGAGCCGATCAGCGTGCCGAACAGCCCCGCGCCGAAGACCGCCCCGAAGCCGCCGCGCGCGACATGCCACTCCTTGACGATGGCCGGCGCGGCGAACGAGACCGCGGTCTGATCGTAGCCGTCCATCAGCATGATGAGGAAGCACCAGAACAGCAAGCCGATGGCGAAACGTCCTGTCTTCTGCTCTTCGATGAGTGTCGAGATGTTAAATGTACGGTCTGCTTGCATGTGCGTTCCAAAATGCCGGTCAGACGGCGGCGCTGCCGCGCGCCGCCCCTCTGTTCTTACTTCCCGTCGACGCCATCGCCGGGAGCCTCAATATACGGCCCGCGAGCGGGCGGCAGAATCAAAAAATCCCGATGATCCCATCGAAATAGCTGAAGAACGTTGCACCGCGCGGCCTGCCCGCCAGATGGCCGGCGCGCGCGACGCGTCAAAACATCTGATTGATACCGATGCGCCCAACCGTCTGCGCACTCGAACTCGACGTCTGGTAACCGAACTGCTGCGCGTGGGCATTCGGGCCCGACGCGCGCTGCACGCCGACGCCCGCGTAAATCTGCGTGCGCTTGGACAGGTAGTGCGTGAGAAACAGGTTGTACTGGTTGTACGTGAGCCCGTCGAACATCGAGCGGTTATACGAAATGCCGAGGATGTAGAAGCGCTTGCCGCCGCTCAGGTCGATGTTGACGCCGGCCTGGTAGTTGCGCTCCGAGATCGAGCCCTGCGAGTTTTCGAGCTTCACGTCGGTGAAAGTAAGGTGCGGCACGAAGTAGCCCACCGCAACGGAGCCGCCGAGCGCAATCGTGCTGTAACGATCGGCGTTGAACAGCGTGCCCGGCTTGAGCGTCTGCCCGAGCACCGAGGTCACGCCGAAGATACCGTTCAGATCGGCGGTGCGGTCGTGCGACATCGAATACGCCGCGCCCAGTTTCACCGCGCCGTTTTCGTAGTGCGCGCCGATGCTGTACTGACGCCCGTCGCTGAAATTCGGCTGATTGCCGAAGCTGTTCATCACGCCGGCTTGGAAGCCGCGGTAATTGATCGTCTCGTAGCTGACGGAATTGTCGAGCGCCCGCGTGTTCGCGAGCCCGTCCAGATTGCCGACCGTATAGAACGACGAGATGCCCGGCACCGAGTTGTTCAGCGCGCCCACGTACTGGTACACGTAGTCGGGAATGTGCCCGAGGCTCAGCGAGCCGAAGCGGTCGTTGCTGATGCCGACGTACGCGTCGCGGTTGAAGAAGCTCGTCGGATTGATCTGCGCGCCGGTGTTGGTCAGAAAACCCGATTCGAGCCGCGCAAACACCGTGTTGCCGCCGCCGATGTCTTCCTTGATCAGGAACCCGAAGCGGTCCGGCGTGCGCTTGCCCGCCGACTGCTGATACAGATGCGACCCGTGCGAATTCGAAACGAAATCGACACCCACATCGACGCTGCCGTACAGCGTCACCGATGATTGCGCGAACGCCGGGCACCCCAGCACGAACGCACAGCTACCCAACAACAAGCTCGTCGTTTTCAAAAAATGTCTCCAATGTCTTTCTTATCGCCGACCGCCTGTTTGCGGACCGATCCCCACCTGGCCTGCGCGCGGGCCCGTTCGCCGCGCGCCTGGCTGTCTCTTTAAGCTGCCTTGAGTTACCTTTACGCCAGAGGTTGCCGAGAGTGTAGCCAATGGATTCAGGCTTTTGAATCGTGAATTCTTTATCAATCCATCGAACAAAACGAATAAAGTCTTTAACGATCGGTAAAAACACCAGGAGAGCGCGATTAATCAATGCGCGCGCTTCTATTAGATGAAACCCGGTGCTAACATCCGCCGCGTCGAGATTATGGATTGGCGTTCGGGAGACTCCTATGAATGGGAAAGGCATGCCGCCGCGGCGCATGGTGGTCGGAATCAGCGGCGCCTCGGGCGTCATCTACGGCGTGCGGCTGCTGCAGCTTCTGCGCAAGCTCGAGATCGAAACCCACCTCGTGATGAGCCGCTCGGCGCAGGTCACGCTGGCCCACGAATCGGACTACAACGTCGCCGACATCCGCGCGATGGCAAGCGTTTGCCACTCGAACACCGACATCGGCGCGTCGATTTCGAGCGGCTCGTTTCCGGTGCTGGGCATGATCGTCGCGCCCTGCTCCATCAAGACCCTCGCGGAAATCAGCACCGGCATGACGAGCGGCCTGCTCGCGCGCGCCGCCGACGTCACGCTGAAGGAGCGCCGCCGTCTCGTGCTGATGGTGCGCGAAACGCCGCTGCATCTGGGCCATCTGCGCAGCATGACGGCCGTCACGGAAGCGGGCGCGATCGTCTATCCGCCCGTGCCCGCGTTCTACGCGAACCCCGAGTCGCTGACCGACATGGTCGACCACACGCTCGGCCGCGTGCTCGACCTGTTCGGGCTCGACAGCGCGACGGTGCATCGCTGGGGCATGTAAGCGCGCGGCCGGCTTATCGCCGGCCGTGCGCGAATTATCAAAATTCAGTGATGATTCATTCGGATTAATTTGCTTCTTTCGTGCGATTCGCTGGATTAAAGTAATTCCCGATTCCAGCGGATTTACCACTGACAAATATTATCGATTGCCTGATAGGCAATTTCGATAAGAATCGCCCATTACGAAAAGGTCGAATCGTCGAATGAAGATAGTTATTGCAGGCGCCGGTATCGGCGGATTGACGGCCGCCGCCGCGTTATTGAAAAAGGGTTTCGACGTCACGGTGTTCGAGCAGGCCCAGGAACTCAAGGAGATCGGCGCCGGCGTGCAGCTGAGTCCGAATGCCACGCGCGTGCTGTATCAGCTCGGCGTGGGCGATGCGCTCGACGGGCTCGCGTGCGAACCGCTCGGCAAGCGCGTGCGTCTGTGGAACACCGGCCAGAGCTGGCGTCTGTTCGATCTCGGTACGCAATCGCGGGCACTCTACGGCTATCCGTACTTCACGCTGCATCGCGCCGACCTGCACCAGAAGCTCGCCGATGTGGTCCGCGCGCTCAAGCCCGACGCGATCCGCCTCAATCACAAGGTGGAAAGCTTCTCGCAACAGGACGGCAAGGTGCGCGTGCAGGCCGTCGGCGGCGAAACCTGCGAAGGCGATCTGCTGGTCGGCGCGGACGGCGTGCATTCGCGCGTGCGGCGCGCGCTGTTCGGTCCCGACGAACCGGTCTTCTCCGGCGTGATGGCATGGCGCGGCGTGATCGACGCGAGCAAGCTGCCCGAGCATCTGCGCGAGCCGTACGGCGCGAACTGGGTCGGCCCGGGCGCGCACGTCATCCACTATCCGCTGCGCGGCAACAACCTGATCAATTTCGTCGGCGCCGTCGAGAAGTCGGGCTGGCAGGTCGAATCGTGGTCGGAGCGCGGCACGCTCGAAGAATGTCTCGGCGACTTCGCGGGCTGGCACGACGACGTGCGCACGCTGATCTCCGCGATCGACATTCCGTACAAGTGGGCACTGATGGTGCGCGAGCCGATGCCGCGCTGGAGCCTCGGCCACGCGACGCTGCTCGGCGATGCCTGCCACCCTACGCTGCCGTTTCTCGCGCAGGGCGCCTGCATGGCGATCGAGGACGGTTATCTGCTCGCGCGCTGCCTCGAACGCCATGCGCGCGACGTGCCCGCGGCGCTGCAACGCTACGAGGCGCTGCGGCTCGAACGCACCGCGAAAGTCGTGCGCGGGTCGGCGGCCAATGCGACGCGCTTTCACAATCCGCAGCTCGCGCACGCGGAAGGCGCGGCCGCGTATGTGGACCGCGAATGGAGCGAGGAGCGCGTGAAGGAGCGCTACAACTGGCTGTTCGAATACAACGTCGACACGCTCGAAGTTTGATCCGCACGGGCGCCGCCTCCGACGCGGCCCCGTACGACCCCGCCCAACAAGGAGACACCGTGTCCATCGCCCCTACTCGCCCGGCGCCCGTGCTCGGCCTGCATCACTTCGCCTGGCGCTGCCGCGACGCCGAGGAAACGCGTCACTTCTACGAAGACCTCCTCGGCCTGCCGCTCGTTCACGTGATCCGGCTCGACCACGTGCCGAGCACGGGCGAATACTGCCCCTACGTGCACCTGTTCTTCGAAATGGCCGACGGCTCGAACATCGCCTTCTTCGATCTCGGCGACGCCACGGCCGCGCTGCCGTCGCCGAACACGCCCGCGTGGGTCAATCACATCGCCCTGCGGCTCGGCGCGCCCGAACAGCTCGAAGCGATGAAGGCGCGCCTGCTCGAGCACGGCATCGACGTGCTCGGCGTGACCGACCATCACTTCGTTCGCTCGATCTACTTTTTCGATCCGAACGGCTTGCGTGTCGAACTGACGGTGCCCGTCGCGCCCGCCGAGGAACTGGCAGGCTATAGAATGCGGGCCCGGCCGGCGCTCGACGCCTGGACCGCTGAAAAGAACCAGGCCGTTCCGGAGACACGCGGCGCATGAGCACGCTCAATTTCACGCATGATCCGGCGCGGCACAGCTGGATCGAATCGGCGAATGCCGCCGACACCGATTTCCCGATCCAGAATCTGCCGTTCGGCACGTTCGAGCGCGACGGCGAACAGCGCACCGGCGTCGCGATCGGCGATCGTGTCGTCGATCTGCGCGCACTGCAGCGTATGGCGCTGCTCGACGGCGACGCGGCGCTTGCCTGCGCATCCGCCAGCGAGGCGACGCTCAACGCATTGATGGCGCTCGACGTCCGCCATGCGAGCGCCCTGCGCGGCGCATTGTCGAACCTGCTGAAACACGACGCGCCCGCGCGTGCGCGGCTCGAAGCGTCGCTCGATGCGGTGCTGCCGCGCATGAGCGAGGTGACGCCGGCGCTGCCTTGCACGATCGGCGACTACACGGACTTTCTGACCTCGTTGCATCACACCGAGCGCCACGGCCGCTACAAGGGCCTCGCCGTGCCGCTGCCGCCCGCCTTCAAGTCGCTGCCGATCGCCTATCACGGCCGCGCGTCGTCGCTGCGCGCGAGCGGCGGCGAGGTACGGCGGCCGCACGGCCAGTATCGCGACGCGCACGGCAACGTGTGCTTCGGGCCCGCGCCGATGCTCGACTTCGAACTCGAACTGGCCGCCGTGATCGGACGCGGCAACGCACTGACGCAACCCATTCCGGTCGACGAGGCACGCGCGCATATTTTCGGCTACTGCCTGCTCAACGACTGGTCGGCCAAGAGCATTCAATGGTTCGAGCAGGTGCTCGGACCGTTCCTCGGCAAGAGTTTTCATTCGAGCGTGTCGCCGTGGATCGTCACCGAGGAAGCGCTCGCGCCGTTTCGCAAGGCCCCGCCTCGGCGCGCGGCCGACGACCCCGCGATCCTGCCGCATCTTCACGGCGCACACGACCAGCAGCACGGCGGCCTGCATCTCGAACTGTTCGCGCATCTGTCGACGGCGGCCATGCGCCGCGAGCGCATCACGGCGGCGCGCATCACGCAGACTCACCTCGACAATCTGTACTGGACGTTCGCGCAGATGGTCGCGCATCACACGAGCAACGGCTGCAATCTGCGCACGGGCGACCTGCTCGGCAGCGGCACGATTTCAGGCGCGAGCGATGCCGCGCGCGCCTGCCTGACCGAACTGAGCGAAGCGGGCAAGCAGCCCATCGCGCTGCCGGGCGGCGAATCGCGCATCGAACTCGAAGACGGCGACGAGATCGTGCTGAGCGCGCGCGCGAGCGCACCGGGCGCCGTATCGATCGGCTTCGGCGAATGCCGCGGACGCATCGCGCCGGCCTTGCCCTACCCTCAACCGGCAGACGCCGCCGCGCACGGAGCGCACTGAATCATGACGACGCTCAACGGTTTCACGCAATTCGGCGACGGTCCGCATAAAGTCATCGTGCTGAACGGCTGGTTCGGCAGCTCGGTCGACTGGCACGCGCTCACGCCGGCACTCGATCCCGAGCGCTTCGGCTACGCGTTCTTCGACTATCGCGGCTACGGGCTGTCGCACGAGATCGACGGTGCCTTTAGCTTCGACGAAGTCGCCGGCGACGTGCTCGCGCTCGCCGATCATCTCGGCTGGCCGCGCTTCAGCCTGATCGGCCATTCGATGGGCGGCATGGCGATGCAGCGCGTCCTGCTCGCCGCGCCGGAACGCATCGTGAAGATGGCCGGCGTATCGGCGGTACCCGCGTGCGGCTCGCGCATGGACGACACGCGTCTCGCGATGTTTTCCGCCGCCGTCGACGACGTCGCGAAGCGCGCGGGCATCATCCACTTTTCGACGGGCAGCCGGCACGCGGCGCGCTGGAGCGCCAATCTCGCCCAGCAATCGCAACGCGAGTCGCGGCGCGAAGCGTTCGCCGCCTATCTGCCGCACTGGGCCACCGGCGACTTCGCCGCGCAGGTCGAGGGCAACCCGACGCCCGTGAAGCTGTTCGTCGGCGAACACGATCCGGCCATCACCGTGGACCTGATGACGCGCACGTGGCTGAAGTGGTATCCCAACGCCACGTTGGAAAGCTTGCCCAATGCGGGACACTATGCGATGTACGAAGTGCCGGTGGCACTCGCCACCGCACTGGAGAACTGGCTCGCCGAGCCCTAACGAACGAACCAACGAACCAACGAACCAACGGACCGCCCATGCGGCAGTCAGGCATGCCCGTACGGACGCAGCGACGAACTGACGGACCAACAAACGACGGGCATGCCGCAGGAGACACTATGTACGACACCACCTATCTGCGCGCGACCTCGCTGGCCGAGGCGGTCGGCTGGCTGCGCGAGCATGACGAAGCGCGGCCGCTATCGGGCGGCATGACCCTGATTCCCACGCTCAAGCAGCGCCTCGCGGCACCGTCGCATCTGATCGATCTCACGCGGATCGACGCGCTGCGCGGCATCGAGGTGCGCGGCGACGTCCTGCGCATCGGTGCGCTGACCAAGCATGCCGAAGTGGCCAACTCGAACGTCGTACGCGAAGCAATTCCGGCGCTCGCTCATCTGGCGAGCCTGATCGCCGATCCGCAGGTGCGCAACCGCGGCACGATGGGCGGCTCGGTCGCCAACAACGATCCCGCCGCCGACTACCCCGCCGCCGTGCTCGGTCTGAACGCGCACGTCGTCACCTCGTCGCAGCGGCGCATTCCCGCCGACGCGTTTTTCATCGACACGTTCGAGACCGCGCTCGCCGCCGACGAGCTGATCGTCGCGATCGAGCTGGCGATTCCGCGCCGGGCCGCCTATGCGAAGTACCGGCATCCGGCGTCCGGCTACGCGGTGGCCGGCGTGTTCATCGCGCAGTACGACGACGCGATGCGCGTCGCCGTGACCGGCGCGGGCGCCTCGGTGTTCCGCTGGTTCGACGCCGAGACCGCGTTGCAGCAGAACCTGGCGCCCGCGGCGCTCGAACCGCTGTCTGTCGAGCGCGACACGCTGCCCGACGACGACAACGCTTCCGCGTCGTATCGCGCGCATCTGATCGAAACTTATACCCGCCGCGCACTGCAGGCGCTGCTCGCGTCGTAACGGCGCGCGCTCATCGAGGAGACAAGGATGGAATTCACCGGATCGCAAACCATCGCGGCATCGCGCGAACAGGTATGGCAAGGACTCAACGACGCAGCCGTGTTGCAGGAATGCGTGCCTGGATGCGAGTCGTTCGAGGCCGATAGCGAAGACCAGTACAAGGCGGTCGTGGTGGCATCGGTCGGGCCCGTGAAGGCGCGCTTCAAGGGCACGCTCGAACTGTCGGAACGCGACGCGCCGAACGGCTACCGGATCGTCGGCCAGGGCGAAGGCGGCATCGCGGGCTTCGGCAAGATGACCGCCACCGTGACGCTCGCCGATGCCGAGGACGGCACGCTTCTGACCTACGTGGCCGAAGCGCAGGTCGGCGGCAAGCTGGCCCAGATCGGCTCGCGCCTCGTCACCTCGGTGGCGAACAAGCTCGCCGCCGAATTCTTCAAGCGTTTCAACGCGACGATGAGCGCGGCCAGCCAGAACGCCGGCCAATGAGCGCTTCGCAAGCACAGGACACACAGGTGAACCATGGTTGAAGTCCAATTGCAGGTCAACGGCGCGGACGTCCGGCACGAGGTGCCCGACAACACGCTGCTGGTCGAATTCCTGCGCGAGCACTTGCGCCTGACCGGCACGCACGTCGGTTGCGATACGAGCCAGTGCGGCGCGTGCACGGTCCATCTCGACGGTCATGCGGTCAAGTCCTGCACCGTGCTCGCCGCGCAGGCGAGCGGCGGGCAGGTGGTCACGGTGGAAGGTCTCAATGCGCAGTGCGGCGGCAAGCTGCACCCGGTGCAGAATGCCTTCGTTCAATGCCACGGCCTGCAATGTGGCTTCTGCACGCCGGGCATGATCATGGCGAGCGCGTTCTATCTGCGCGAGGAACCGGCGCTCGACCAGGCGAGCATCAGCCACGCGCTGGAAGGCAATATCTGCCGTTGCACCGGTTACGTGAACATCATCGAGGCGGTTCGTCACGCGGCGCGCGAGATGTACCCCGATGCGCCGTTCGCGCGTACGGAGGCACACCCGTCATGATCGGCAAACCGATACCTCGCGTCGAAGACCAGCGCTTCGTCACCGGCAACGGGCAGTACACCGACGATATCCACGTCGACGGACAGCTGCACGCGGCATTTCTGCGCTCGCCGCACGCGCACGCGGTGCTGCGTTCGATCGACACCAGCGCGGCGAGCGAAGCGCCCGGCGTGATCGCGGTGCTGGTCGGCCAGCAGTATCTCGACGACGGCTTCCAGGGCATCGACCATGTACCGAATCCCGTCGATGCGGTCGACGCGACGAAGAAGGCCTTCCTCACCTCGCTGACGGGCTCCATCTTCAACCAGCTTCATCTGCCGCTGCCAGTCGATCGCGTGCGCTACGTCGGCGAGGCGATCGCCATGGTGATCGCGCAAACGCCGCAGCAGGCGCGCAACGCATCGGAGCTGATCGAGGTCGATTACGACCCGCTCGACGCCGTCATCAACGGCCACGACGCGCTGCGGCCCGAGGCGCCGCAACTGTGGGACGGGGCCCCCGGCAACCTCTGCTTCCAGACGCAGATCGGCGAGCGCAACGCGGCCCGCGAGATCATCGCGCGGGCCGATCACGTGGTACAGCGCGAGTTCCATCACAGCCGGCTCGTCAATTGCCAGATGGAGCCGCGCAGCGCAATCGGCGCTTACGACGCGGCCACGGATGCTTACACGCTGATCTCCGGCAGCCAGGGCGCCGTGCGCCAGCAACTGTGCCTCGCCGCCGCGCTGAAGGTGCCCACCGCGCGCCTGCGCGTGGTGTGTCCCGATACCGGCGGCGGCTTCGGGCCGCGCTCATTCGTCTACGTCGAGCAGTTGGCCGTGCTATGGGCCGCGCGCCGCATCGGGCGGCCGGTCAAATGGACCAGCGATCGCAGCGAAGCCTTCCTCGCCGATTACCAGGGACGCGATGCGATTATCCGCTCGACGATCGGCTTTTCGAAAGACGGCCGCATACTTGCCATCGACAACGAATGGATCGGCAACGTCGGCGCGCATACGGTCTCCTATGTGCCGATGTCGAACGGCACGCGCATCATGACGACCGTCTACGACGTGCCGGTCGCCGCCGTGCACGTGAGCGCGGTGCTGAGCAACACGGTGCCGACGGCGCCGTATCGCGGCGCAGGCCGTCCCGAGGCGACGCATGTGATCGAGCGCATGCTCGATCTCGCCGCCGCCGAACTGCGCATCGACCGCGCGGAAATCCGCCGCCGCAATCTCGTGCCGCACGACAAGCTGCCCTATCGCAGTCCGATGGGCCTCACGTACGACAGCGGCGACTTCGCGCGCAACATGGCGCGCGCCCTGACGCTCGCGCAATGGGACAGCTTCGAGGCACGCCGCGCGCAGTCGCGCGCGAACGGACGGCTGCGCGGCATCGGGCTTGCCAACTACATCGAGTCGCCGGTCGGCGCGCCGCGCGAACGCATCGAGCTGACCGTGCGCACGGACGGCAGCGTCGATATCGTGTCGGGCACGCAATCGACGGGCCAGGGCCACGAGACCACCTTTGCGCAGGTGATCGCGCATCATCTCGGCGTACCGATGGAAGCCGTCAAGCTGCGCACCGGCGACACCGCGTTCGTGAGCGTCGGCGGCGGCAGCCACTCCGACCGCACGATGCGGCTAGGCGGCATGCTGCTCGTCGATACCGCGCAGCAGATCATCGCCATCGGCAGGCAGGTGGCCGCGACGCTGCTCGATGCGGACGCCGCCGGCATCGCCTTCGCCGACGCCCACTTCACGGCGCCATCCGGCGGCAAACGGGCGAGTCTCGCCGACATCGCCCGGCACGTCGCGCAGCACGGACTGCCCGGCGACCCGTCGCTCAGAAAGCTGTACGCCTGCGCGGAGGTCAACACGCGCGTGCCCGCGCATCCGACCGGCGCGGCCGTCTGCGAACTCGAGGTGGACCCCGACACCGGCATCGTGCAACTCGTCAACTACACCTCGGTCGACGACGTCGGCCAGCCGATCAACCCGCTGATCGTCGAGGGCCAGGTGCACGGCGGTCTCGCGCAGGGCATCGGCCAGGCGCTGTCCGAAGGCTTCTACGTGGACCGCGAAACGGGACAGGTGCTGACCGGCTCGTACATGGACTACGGCATGCCGCGCGCCGGCGTGATCCCGCCGCTCAACGTCGAGCTGACGGAAGACCCGACCCACGGCAATCCGCTGCGTGTCAAAGGCGGCGGAGAAAGCGGCATCACGCCGGCCACGGCGACGATCTTCAACGCGCTGGCCGACGCGCTCAGCGAGCACGGCAGCGACGAACTCGCGATGCCGGCCACGCCGAAGGTCATCTGGGAATACATTCATCGCGCACAAGGAGGC
This sequence comes from Paraburkholderia sp. Cy-641, assembly GCF_011752945.1. Taxonomy (NCBI): domain Bacteria; kingdom Pseudomonadati; phylum Pseudomonadota; class Betaproteobacteria; order Burkholderiales; family Burkholderiaceae; genus Paraburkholderia; species Paraburkholderia sp. Cy-641. The sequence goes on along the minus strand of NZ_VWWM01000052.1, from coordinate 20,965 downwards.
GCTCATGTCGACTGAATCCATCGCTATTCGCCGTGAAGGGGCGCTGCTCGAAGTGGTGCTCGACAGGCCCGGGAACGGCAACCTGATCGACCAGGCGATGAGCGAGGCGATCATCGCCGCCGTCACCACGCTCGACGACGAGACGAAGCTCGTGCGCATCGTCAGCAGCGGCAAGGACTTCTGCAAGGGACGCCAGTCGCCGATGCCGCCCGCCGGCGCGAAGCCGTCGGCGGAAACCTTGCGCCGCGTGGTCGCGGCTCCGCCGCTCGCGCTCTACGACGCGCTGAAGGCCGTGCGCGTGCCGGTCGTGGCCGTCGTGCGCGGCGAGGCGATCGGCGTGGGCTGCGCGCTCGCGGGCGTTTGCGACGTCGCGCTCGCCGCCGACGACGCAGTCTTCCAGATTCCCGAAATGGAACGCGACATTCCGCCGACGCTCGTGATGTCGGCGCTGATCGGCCGCGTGCCCGTCAAGACGGTGGCGCACATGGTGTTGAGCCGCGCGCGGCTCTCCGCGCAGGAAGCACTGACGGCGGGGCTCGTGAGCCGCGTCGTCGCGGCGGCCGCGCTCGACGCCGAAGTCGCCGCGCTAACCGAAACGCTGCTCGGCTGCAGCGCGGTCACGCTGCGCGCCGTCAAGCAGTTCCTGCAGCTCGCGCCGGACATGTCCGACGCGGGTTCGAGCGGCTTTGCCGCCCACCTGGCGGCCACCGCGCTGTCGGCACGCTTCTGAGCGCTGCCGAGCGCTGCCGATCTCCACGCGCCCTCTCGCGCACAAGGACACAACATTGAGACCCAAGACCCTCATCGCTTCAACCGCGCAAGGCGCGGAGCTGCCCGACCTCGAACGCTTCCGGCTGCGGCGTTTTCTCGAATCGCTCGACGCGACGGAACTCGAACGCCATGACGAACCGGTCGATCTCGCCGACGTCGCCGGCATCATGGAAGGCAATCCGCGCGCGGTCTGGTTCGCACGACCGTCGGGCGGCGCTGTCTCGCTCGCGGGCAGCGTGGCCGCGAGCCGCTCGCGCCTCGCCCAGGCATTCGACACGACGCCCGGAGGGCTGCTCGAAACCGTGCGCGACCGTCTGCGCACCAAAGGCAAGCTCGTCGAGGTAAGCCGCGCGCAGGCGCCCGTGCAGCAGATCGTGCTGACCGGCGACGACTGCGATTTCACGGCGCTGCCCGTGCATCTGCAACACGATCTGGACGGCGCGCCGTATATTTCGGCGTCGATCGATTTCGCCGTCGATCCCGACACGGGCTGGACCAATGTCGGCATTCGCCGGCTGATGCTGCGCGGGCGCCGTACCGCGGGCATCGACCTCGTGGCGCCGTCCGATCTGCGCGCGATCTCGATGGCCCATTCGAAGCGCGGCGAGCGCCTGCCGATCGCCTTCGCGGTCGGCACGCATCCGATCGACCACGTCGGCGCGACCATGCGCATTCCCGCCGACGAACTGGAACTCGTCGCGGCATTGCGCGGCGCGCCGCTCGGCGTCGTCAAATGCGTGACCAACGATCTGCTCGTGCCGGCCGATGCGGAATTCATTCTCGAAGGCTATCTCGACGAGCGCGGCCACGCGGAACCCGAAGGACCGTATGGCGAGTTTCTCGGCTACTACGGCGGCATCAAGACGAACCCGGTCTTTCATCTGACGGCCATCACGCATCGCAAGGACGCCGTGTTCCAGACCTGCACGATCGGCGGGCGCACGATGGCGCGCACCGATACGGCGCAACTGGCCGCGCTGCGCACCGAAGTGACGGTATGGCGCGCGCTCGAAACGGCCGTGCGCGAAATCCGGGCGGTGTATGCGAGCCCGGCCACGGGCGGCATGTTCAACGTGCGCGTCGCGATGCAGCAGCGCGTGCCCGGCGAAGCGCACAACGCGATCGCCGCCGTGTTCGCGTCGCTCGCCAACGTCAAGCACGTCTTCGTGGTCGATCCCGACATCGATATCTTTTCCGACGAGCAGATGGATTGGGCGCTCGCCACGCGCTTCCAGGCCGATCGCGATCTCGTGATGCACAGCGGCATGCGCGCGATGCCGCTCGATCCGTCGCTGGCCGGTGCGGCGGTGACGGCCAAAGTCGGCTTCGATCTGACGTTGCCGCTGCTGCGCCCGGGTGAACAGCGCAATCTCGAACATCGCGTGCCGACGCCGCCCGCGCTCACGGGCACGCGCTTCGATTCGCTCGAAGCCGCGCTGGAACACGGCCCCAAGCGCTTCACCGAACTGATGTCGGCGACGGGAACCCGCGACGGCCGCGAAGTCGTGCGCTGGCTCGAAGATACCGGCGCGACGCGCGCGATCGTCCGCGACGAGGAAGGGCGGTATGCGTTTGCGTGAGCGGGGGTGAGTCTGCGGGAGTCGGGTCATGTCCCTCGGGTCATGACTCCCGGGTCATGACCCGGCTCGCCCGGCACCGCGACGCGGCGGCGGTTGCGCCACGCCCGAGCGCCGCGTCGCGGCACACGCCTGCCGCGAGTCGGGTGTTGTCCCGGTCGCGGATAACCCTGCGCGGCGATAAAATCCAGGCAGCCCTATCGTGCCCTGCTTCAAGGATCGCCGCAGATGAATCTCTCCCTCAAACAACTCAAGGTCTTTCTCGGCGTGGCGAACGCATCGAGCTTCACGAAGACCGCACAAAGCATGCACCTGAGTCAGGCAGCGCTGAGCGCGATCATCCGCGAGCTCGAAACGCAGCTCAATTGCCGGTTGTTCGAGCGCACCACGCGCACTGTCGCATTGACGGAAGCGGGCCGGCTGTTCTATCCGACGGCGATGAAAATCGTCGAGACGCTCGAGAAGTCCGTGGTCGAACTCAACGAGCTGGGCCGGCAAAAGAAGGCATCGCTGCTGCTCGGCTGCACGCCGATGATCGGCGCGAGCCTGATGCCGCAAGTGCTGGCGCGTTTCGCCGAGATCGAGCCGCACGCGCAGATCGAACTCGTCGACCGGCCGCCCAGCGAGTTGCTGAAGATGGTCGAGGAAGGCGATCTCGACGCAGCGTTCGGGATCTTCTTCTCGCAACTGTCCGGCATCGATCGCGTACCGATTTTTCCGACCCGGCTCGTCGTCGTGTCGTCGGCGCTTCATGGTGCGAACGGCATCGGCAACGTGCCGCGCGATGGCGTGCCGTGGCGCGCGCTCGAAGGGTTGCCGCTCATCACGCTGCCGAAGGACAACCCGCTGCAACGGCTGATCGAAGCATCGCTGTCGAAGGAGGACGTGACGACAGGACGGCGCACGGTCGTCGGCCATTTGCAGACCGCCATCGCCATGGCGCACGAAGGACTCGGCGTGGCGATCATGCCTTCGTTCTGCGAACATATCTGCCGTCACTATCAGGTGCGTATCGACGCGATCCGGCCGGAAGTGGAATTTTCGTTCTATCGGATCACGCGCAGCGGCCGCGATACGCTCCCCGCTCTCGATCAATTCACGCAGATGTTCGCGGCGGCGGCCCAGTTGAGTCCGCTAGCCCAGTTCACCGATCCGGTTCATTGACGCGGAGCGCCGACCCGGTTCTTCGACCCGATTCTCCGGCTCGGCGCTCCGGACAATGCGGCTCACGCCCGGCGAGCCGCGCATGACTCAGACGCTTCGCGTCCCTATGCGAAACACGCGGGCCCCGTTTCGGCAGGCGATGCCATGCCTCGCGCCGCTTTCGCCACCGCGACCTGCGACGAGGGCGACATGGCGACGCCGTTCTTCACCGCCGTCACTTCCGCCAGAATCGATACGGCGATCTCGGGTGGTGTCCTGCTGCCGATATAAATCCCAACCGGCCCGCGCAGCCGCGCCAGTTCCGTCGCGTCGAGATCGAACTCCCCGAGCCTTTCGCGCCGTGCCGCGTTGTTGCGTCGCGAGCCCAATGCGCCGACGTAGAAAGCACGCGTTTTCAACGCTTCCATCAGCGCGAGATCGTCGAGCTTCGGATCATGCGTGAGCGCGATCACCGCACAACGTTCGTCGAGCTTCATGTCGAGCACGGCATCGTCGGGCATCGAACGGATCAGCGTGGTGCCGGGCAGATTCCATGCTTCCGTGTACTCTTCACGCGGATCGCACACCGTCACCTGATAATCGAGTCCGACCGCGATGTTGCACAGGTAGCGCGACAGTTGCCCCGCGCCGATCACGAGCATCCGGTAGCGCGGTCCGTGTATCGTCACGAGACGCTGGTCGTTGCAGTCCACGCCGTCGGTCATCCGCGCGGGGCCGAGACGCGCGGCGCCCGTTGCCATGTCGAGCGTGCGCGCCACGAGACGCCCCGACTCGACGGCATAGCACAGCTCGGCGATACCGCTCGCCTCCGTCAGCGGTTCGAGCACCAGTTGAATCGTCCCGCCGCACGGCAGGCCGAAACGATGCGCTTCGTCGGCCGTGATGCCATATTTGACGACCTCGGGCTTCGTCTTCTCAATGCCGCGCCGGCGCACGCGATCGATCAGATCGTCCTCGATGCAGCCGCCGGACACGGAGCCCACCACGGTGCCGTCGTCGCGCACCACGAGCATCGCCCCCTCGGGCCGCGGTGACGACCCCCACGTCCTGACCACCGTCACGAGCAACGCGCGATGCCCCTGTTCGAGCCATCGCGCGCTCGATTTCAATACTTCGAGATTGACACTGTCCACTAGCGATACCTGAATCGTCGTGAATCGACGACAGGTAGTTTAATGGTCGGTTTCAACAAGGAGAAACGGGGAATATCGATCAAGCGATCGAAAATGCTGAAGAGTGGCATCGGCTATTTGCCGATCGCGGCCAAGCAAGCCGGCACTCACCCCAGACGCAGCCGCCCTGCCCTTGACATCGGGCAGCATCGGCTGCGAATGGAGCACACTGCCTGCACCTGCACGCGCCGATCAGTTGTCCGGATGATTCGCCGTGAAGCTCGTAAATGCACTGTAGGCCGGATTCAGCGGAGAACCGTTGAGCATGATGCCGTACGTCTCGTCGCCGCTATCGAGCACGTAGTACATCACGGCCTGGATATTGTGCGTCTTGCGGTTCTGATAGAACTCGCCGAGCTGCGTCGTAATGTAGTTCGCACGATAAGTCTCGGTTTGCTCCGGCCCCGTGTTCCATTCGCTGATGATGAACGGCACGCCATAGCGGGCCTTGCAGTAGATCGGCAGATCGAAGCCCGGACCCGCGCCGTCCGTGCCGATGGAAAACGCATCGCCGTACACCTCGTAGTTGTGCCACGTGGTGATGTCCCAGCGCACGGTCGGATAGCCGCCGCTGCCATCGGGCTGCATGCCGTCCCACAACGCATCCGCGGCGCCGACATCGGCCACGCAAAAGTTGATGGCGCATTGCGCGGACGGCTGCACCGACTTCACGCCGTCGATCATGCCGCGCATCACGCCGCGCATCACCGGCCAGTTCGCGTTGTTGAAGTCGGATGCTTTCGTCCCGGCATAGGTGAAGCTGACCACGGTCGCGTTCTGTCTCGTCAGCTCGTTGCCGCATTCGTAGAGGGTCACGCCATACGGCTTCAGTGCGCTGGCGATCGTCCGGGCCACCGTGTAGCCCTGGCTATAAGCCGCCGACTCGCCATTCAGCAGATTGTTGTTGGCGTCGTACACCCCCTGATTGATCATCACGAGCAACGTGATGCCGGCCGACTGAAAAGCCTGCGCGAGATTGACCACCGCATTCAACTGGGTCGGATCGCTGCTGCAGCCGACGCGATAGCTGGTGCAGCCCATGCCCTTCAGAATCGACACGAGTTGTTGCGGCGTGTAGGCGTAGTCGGGGTGACCGTTCATGCCATAGAACATGCCGGGGGACTGCGTGACCGCGAGGCGCGGATCGCTGCAAGCCAGCCATTGGGCGGCGACGTCCGCATTGACGTAGTACTGGCCGCCGGTTCCGCAATGCCAAACCTTGCCGCCGTACCACAGGACGAGCGACACGTTGTACGTGTTGCCGACCGGCGAGCCGTTCCGGTAGATAGAGCCGTTGACGAGCGTCCAGATCGCGCCCGCCTTGTCGATGATGTACGGCGACGCCGGCAGCGTGGTGCCGTCGGCCGAGGTGCCGCCAAGGCGCGGATCGTTGCAGGCCACCCAGTTCGAGCCAGTCCATTGGTAGAACTGACCACCGGTTCCCTCGTGATAGATACTGCTGCCATACCACAGGACGAGCGTGACGTTATAGGTGTCCTGAGCTTTCTCGCCGTTGCGATAGACCGATCCCTGCGACAGCGTCCAGACGGCGCCGGTGTTGTCCGTGATCGACGTGGCGGGCGGAATGGAGATGCTGCTCGCGGCGTCCGCGTTCGCGCGTGTCGCCGGATTAGCCGCGGTGCCGGGAGAACTGGAAGAACCCGATGAGCCAGGAGAAGCCGAGGCATCCGAAGTCTTGCCGCTACCGTCTCCGGATGCGCCGCCACCGCCACATGCGCTCAAAAGATAGCTTGCACTGAGTGCCGTCAGGCCGCCGATAAATTGACGTCGTTTTACCATGTGGAGTAATGTCCAAGGTCGGGAAAAATCCCGATAAAAAGGCTGAAAGGTATTTGCTGAGATTCGGACCGACAGTGCAAAAAGGCTTGAGGAAATAACTCGTCAACCCTTGAAAGCGCGCTGTCCTGAAGTGCTGGGAACGCACATCTCTGATGTCCGATTGGACCGGGGCTCGCGAAAACCGCTTTTCGCGATGGTCCAGATTGACAGGTGCTGGTGCGCAAGTGCTCGCGACTACAAACTCGCGAAAACTTTACCGATTACAAAATAAAAGTGTCATTTTACGGAAAAATATTCCCATAAACGCTGCAACCGGCGTAAATCGTACCCCGAACATGCCGAGCAGCCTAGAAAAAACGACAGTTGCATCCCAAAAAGGTTATATCTTGCTCAGAATGAAAGAGCTCGCAAAGATTCGTACTATCAACAGAGGATCAGAAGTCTGATACGCGCGAAACTTTCGGACTTCGACCCTGTATAGTCGGCGGCGGACAGCGCGGATGCAAATTGAGGATCGGTCTGTTATGGCCTATTCAATGTATTTGTGTGGCGGATGGGTAGGTGCAGTAGCGAAATTCGTAATCGAATTGAATTGAAATGAGTGAAAGAAATTCGCTGCCGGTGGAAGAGGTCATTCATTTGGATGCCTGTCATTCTCGCCGAGTTGCTTGAGCAATTCGGCAGCGGCCCGATGGCAGCAGAAGCGATCAATGCGGCGGCGCAGGCCCGACAAACGTTGAACGGGCAACCTTCGGCTACCATGGCGGCCGGAGTAAATAAAGCCGCGTGGACCACGCCGCACCCGATATGCTTGAAAAACTACGCAGCTATTACGAACAGGAACTCGGTCTGCTCGGCAACCAGCTTGACGGATTCGGCCGAAAGTACCCCCGGGCCGCCGCGCGGCTAAGTATCTCTGGTAGCGACTCCGAAGACTTGTACGTGCAACGGCTCATGCACGCGTTCGCGTTGCTCGCCGCGCGCGCTCGCCTGGAACTGGAAAACGGTGCACCGCAATTTTCGGGAGCCCTGCTGGATATACTGCACCCGCATTACCTGCGCCCCTTTCCCGCCAGTTCTATTGCGCGTCTTGAGTTTGTCGAGCCGCCATCTGCGCCGGTTGTCATCAAGCGCGGGACACCACTGACGAGCCCCGACGGCGGGCTGCGCTTTCGCACGGCGTACGACGTAACGGCTGCGCCTTTCCGCATTGCGGATGCGCGCGTGTCTCCTGGCACGGTTGCGCCAAACCGCGCCAGCCTGTCGCCCGACACCACCCTGATTGTGTCCATTACGTTCGAACCATCGAGCGTGGGAATGGGACTCGCCGCTGCCATGCCGGGCGTCGTCCGCATTCATCTGACCGGACAACCTCAGACTGTCGCGGCACTGAGCGACACACTGCTGCTGCGCACACGGCAGGCATTCGTCGAAGCTGACGGCTCAGGACACTGGACGCCGCTCGATCGTATTCCGCTGACGGCGGCAGGTTTTGCGGCCGAAGACGCGCTACTGCCCGACGACGGCCCCGCCGAATCATTCGTGCGCCCGTTGCTCGAATACACCGCCTTCCCGCAGAAGTTCGACTTCGTCGATATCAACGCCGCCGCGCTGCTGCGCTCCGGCATGACGCGCCATGCTCGTCGCCTCACCCTGCATCTCACCGCCAGCCTGCATCCCGACAGCCGCCCGGCGCAAGCCCTCGCCGGTCTGTCGCGACACCATTTCCGACTGTTCTGTACGCCTGTCGTCAACCTGTTCGAGCAGGTAGATGTGACAGCCCGGCGCGAAGAACTCCTCGTCGAATACCCGGTCGTGCCAGTGCCGCAAAAGCCTTCGACCCACGAAATCTACGCGATCAACAACGTCCGCGATGCGGTGGGCGGGAAAGTGATTCCGCCTTACAACGCACTCGCACACACGATAGCGAAACCAGGCCCCCCCGGACGTTACTGGCTGAAGCGAACCGATGAATATCAGGCCCGCAACCATCCGGGTCACGAAACGTCACTGATCCTGCTGCAGGAAGACGGAAAAGCGGCCAAGCAATGCCCCGAGCAAATCCAGATCGACGTGACGTGCACCAATCGCGATCTGCCCGCGCACCTGAGTATCGGCGACCCGGCCGGGGACCTGCGCAATGAAAAGGGTTCGGTGGCGAGCCGGGTCACACTGCTGCGCAAGCCGACGCACACGTTCCGCCCGGTGAACGAGGAAGATGCGCGCATGCGCGTCATTGCGCTGACGACGCCGAATCCGACCCAACTGGGCGCCGAGGGATGGGCCGAACTCACGCGAATCCTGCGTCAATGCATGCCGCCAGGCGCGCAGGTGCAGCACGTTGATGCAGTGTCGTTTGTGCGCGGGAGAAGGTTGCAGCAGATGTTTCCCGGCAAGCCGAATTCGTCAATCGTATCGGGGCTGGAAATCACGCTCTCACTCGACGAACACGCGTTCGCCGAGCACAGCATGGCTGCCTTCATCGGTGTCATCGACCGGTATTTTGCACGCTACGCGCCAACGACCAGCTTTACGCAACTCGTCGTGCTTTCGAAATCGAACGGCTCGGAGATCCGGCGCTGCCCGTTCCGCGCCGGGCGCCTGCACCTGCTGTAAGGCTGTCAGATCAGGCTTGATATCAGATGGCAGCCGCACGTTGCCCGGTGACCGTGCCGGGCAATCGGAATACCATTGTCCTTCATCGTTGGATCGCCTTCCTCGATCACGTTTGGCGACACGTCGGGATGCTGCGGACAGGAGACGCGGTCTCCCTTGCGCGCGACATAGCGTCCCTCGAAGCGCATGCTTGTTGAGCCGGTTTCTACCTTGCCGCCATGGTCGGTGTCGTCGTCGATACGTATTAAATTCATCATATCGGCCACTATTTCTCGAGAAGAGTTTTCAGATAATCAACTCGCTGTTTGGTGATCGTAACGAGACAGTCTTTTGTAATTAGGCTAGAGCCAGCCCCTTGAGATTGCGAAGCCTCGACTGCAATATAAACATTGCACTGCTTTTCCCTATAATTGAGCCAAGCCTTCTGCGATTGCTCAAACTCACTCTTGTATTGCGTGGTCGCATATAGCTTCTGATAAATCACATTAAGTTCTTTCTTTGATTTGTCAAGATTAAAGTTTGCACAAGACAAATCATCATATACATTCCCACCGCCGGCGCACGCTTCAGCAAACGAACTTAGAGGCAGCAATAGAAACACCCAAAAAATTATTTTTTTCACAGAATCCTCAACAGATTAATGATTGTATGACTCTGGAAGCTCTATGGCATACGGAGTTGGCCTAAAAGGCATCAGTCCTTGCGTTGTTCCGTGCACATGAACCGCATGCCCCGCCCCATACCTGTACCCAGTAATGTTTGCTTGATGCGTGACATCTTCAACCCACGCTCTTGTTGCGTCCGAGGCCTCATCTAAAACATACGGATTCGCATAACTCAGATTATTTCCAACTAGAGAAGCTCCCCCGTTAGCCCTATCTTGCAAGTGAGCGACAACCATAGCCCTTACCCTCGAAGGAACTCGACTCTCGGGAACATTCTGCACACTCCCATAAGCACTCGGTCTCGGAGCATTAATATCTGAAAATTGCCATCTTTCATTAATTACACCTCTAATAGTGCCCCAGTTTTGACGCCCAGACATCACGCGGTTTAATATGGTGTCAACAACCGCCCCAGCCTGCTTTCCTAAATTGTCGTCATCCAAGCTCGTTGCAACCTCAGTTGCGGTTACTTTAATCAGATCATCTACATCTTGATCAGACAATCGAAGAATTCTTGTTTGATCACCATTTGATGAAAAATTCCCGACGATTCCAACCGGATGGAAATGCCACGGCGTCGGGTCTTTCGGGAAACCCTCAATCCCTACTGCCTGATCCCACCACTGCAGCTTCCCGATTCGCTCGATCTCCGACTTCCACAGCCATAGTAGCTTTTTCATCAACGGCGAAAGTTCTTCCCACTTGCCGAGACCGCCGCCCCATTCGCTCTCAGATCGCACCACCAGATGTGAAATTGCGTCGGCCATCCACGGCGTTTCCTGCGCGTGCTGCAACTCCTGCGCCGTCACCTTGCCATCATGGTTCGCGTCAATTGCCTTCTCGAGCCGGGTGATTAAGTCCCCTGCATTCACCATCAAGGCACTCGGTTCAAATTCCGACTTGTCTTCGCCAACCAAAAACTGTTCCGATGCGTAAATGTATCGCTTGAGCATATCGACAGGCTTGAAGCTGCTATTGTCGACCAGTTCGAAGCCCGGCCAGTCCCACGGACCACACATCCGAGTAAGCGGGTGATTATCTTCGCACACCCAGCCTTGCCGGGTTGATCCGTCCTTGGCTCCGATGGTGATGTTCCACCAGTGGTTGCCCTTGTCGTCAATCGCGAGATTACCAGCACCCAGCTTGCTCAGATCGACGCGCCTGAATACATCGCGGAAGTCCGCGCCCGGCCCCTTCGCGTTGGAAAAACTCAGCGGGAAATTTGTCCATCCCCTGACGACAGCAGTGGTCGTCGTGTTCGCGAGTTTTGCGTCAACCCATAGTTGCCGTCCGTCTGTTTGATCCAGAGTGTGACGGCCTGCAGCATCAGCGCACCGAGCTTGATCTGCGTGTCGTAAGTCGACGCCGCATCGACGGTCACCTCGTAGTTGCGTCCGAGCCGGGCATTGATCTTGGCATACAAAGGAACCAGCCAGTCTTTACCAACCGGCGTGTCGAGTTTGGCAAGACGATCGGCTTGCGCGTAGCCGGTGTTCAGCGCCGTGTCCAGTGCCTGGGAAGCCATGCGTTACCCCGTTCGTGCTTGAATTGCGCATTCGGCCACTGCAACTGCAAGTGGCCGGCACCGCGTGTTTTATTCGATGAAAAAGGAAAATTTGACCGGATAATCTGTCCGTCGGCAAATAAGACAAAGCAGCGAAAAACCCTGCCTCATCGCGCAGGGATAATATCAAAACCAGTGTTGCATGACTGTAGAGCAATGATGATTCTTGACAGTTACGGCATCGGCACATCCAGTTGATGCAAGTGGCATTTATTTCGCGTCCAACCGGCCGGTGCAAACGGGAATATCGAAGCGTCCTTTTTGAGGCCTGTCACCGGTATCCGACTATTCCAGATGGCGTATCCTGAATCGGAGAAATGCAGTGACCTATATGAATTGCCCCATTCACATCAATAGCTTCCGGTCCAGCACTCAACGCCCGATATGCACGGCAGATACTCCGCCATTTAACAATCCCTATTGTCCGGCACGATTCAGTGCCTCAATTCTTCGATAAAATCCCACTGCGGAAATCAGGTGCGAGATGAAGAATTCAAGCGAATAGAACGTGATGGACGCAGTGAATATCGCGAACTATTCCACTCGCACCGGCCAATAAAATCATGCAGCATCGAAAATTTGCCTTTCTCACCCCATGTCTGCGCTCGCGTCTGATTCAGATCGCGATGTTGTATGCGATACCCGCCATTACCCATGCCGACTGCATAGACGATGCGGCATCGTTTCAACACGTCAACGTGGGTCTCATGCGTGCCATTGCCCAGGTCGAATCGGGTACGCAAACCCACGTCATTAACCGCAACAGCGATGGAACGTTCGATATCGGACTCATGCAGATCAACAGCTCGTGGCTGCCGCGGCTCGCTCGCGAGGGCATTTCGGAGCAGAGCCTGTTCGATCCGTGTACGAATGCGTATGTGGGCGCATGGATACTCTCGGAGAATATCCGGCAGTACGGCCCGACGTGGAGCGCGATTGGCGCCTATAACGCATCGTCGCCCGAGAAGCGGCTCGCCTATGCCCGCAAGGTGTACGCCACCGCGCAATCCATCGCCAGCTCGCCGGACTCGCCCATGCCCATTCTTCCGCCGTCCTATGTTCCGCCCGAAACGTACAACCCTTTCGCGCCCCTGGAGGTCAACCAGGTCAAGATGAGCGCGCCGCGAGGTGTGCAAGCCGCACCGGCTCCGGCAACGGCGGCGTCTGCCGTTGCGCCGGCTACGCCCGGCTCCTATAACTTCGGCTGGACCATAACCGGAGCGGATGCGGCGAAACCCGTGCAGGTTTTCGACGACGGAACCAAGGTCTACGTCCAGTTCGGCGACCTGAAACACGTGCCGGCCATCTTCGCGGATACGCCACGCGGACGTGTCGTGCTGCGCTGGGAAGCGCAACCGCCCTACGCGATCATTTCGTCGCCGGAGCGCAAGCTGATCTTCCAGATCGGCTCAGCCGAAGCTATTGCACAACGGACAGCCGTTGGCGCAGCAACTGGAACGGCGACTGCGCAGGCGCAGGCCATGGCGGCATCGGCAGCCGGCGTGGTTGCTGCTTCGAAGACCGCTGCGGCGCGCGGGGCAGCCGGGGCGTCGACGGATGCACTCTGGTACATCACCACGTCGTCAACGGCCAAGACAGCCCCAATACCTGCCGCGACTTTGCCTGCGCCGCAGGCCACCATGGGGACGCCGCAGGCTTTGCCGGTGAGCGCACAGCAAACGGCGCCGCAAGCGGCACAAAGGACGGACGCCAGCCATATGCCGGCATCCAAGCCACCGGCAGCCTCCCCCGGAACAAGCGCCCTGTGGTACGTCACGAAGTGATCCTCCGCAGCGTAGAAACGCGGGGGCTGCGGTGCCATCGACCTGACGGCGTTCGAGTGTTCTGAGTGACGGGGACAATTCCATCTGAAGGCATGTCGCGCCATCACCCGTGAGATGCAGGCAAGCGCATCCGCACAATGAGTCGAAGCGACCCCACATCTGCATTCGCGAATAGGGGTGACGGTTTGCTAGCCGGCTTGATAACCGATTGCTGAGCCGAAAAACAAAAACCCCGTCAATCATTGGATTGACGGGGTTTTGATGTTCTGTCCCGGTGGACCTTGAATGACGAAAGTGGGCAATTCGTTTACGCTATAACCCTCTCGTGACTGGGTACCCGTAGGACTTGAAACTCAGGCCGAGCGGCTCAATGCCAGACTGGCATCCGTCGCAACAATCCCTATTCTGCGACGGAGCAAAAATCAGGCGCAAAACCGTCGCTTTAATCGGAATTTGCGCGACCGCGTAAATCCCGTTCTATTTGAGCATCGATTGCACTGTCGCGAGCTGATGACTATGGCCGAGAAATTAACCATCTGGACGCTTGATTGGGTACCCGAAGGCCCCCGTGGATTTGTGCGCGACCTACGTTTGCGATGGGCTGCGGAGGAAGCAGGCCTTGCCTATGATGTGTGCTCTATCCCGTTCGAGGGTCGCGAGACAAACCATCTCGACCGTCAGCCTTTCGGGCAGGTTCCGTTTCTGACGGATGGCAATATCGAAATCTTTGAGAGTGGCGCGGGGCTGCTGCATCTTGCCCGAAAAAGCGAAAAACTCATACCGCGCGATCCTGTCGGAGAAGCCCAAACGCTTCAATGGACGATCGCCGCACTCAACTCGATCGAGATGGTGTCAGTTCCCTGGTGGTTCCTGGAAGTGACCGGCGCTAAGGACAACGGTCTAACCGGCTGGCTGGAAAGCCGCCTCGACCACATGGAGCGCATCCTCAGGGAGCGAGAATGGCTGGCCGCCGACCGGTTCACTGTCGCGGACCTGCTGATGGCCGATGTTCTCCGCGTTGCAAAAGTTCGCTCTTTCGGAAATCGACCGGCGGCGGAATCCTATGTGGCTCGAATCACGGAGCGCCCCGCGTTCAGGAAAGCCTATGCCGATCAGATGGCGCACTTCGCTGCGGCAGGCAAGGCCCGGCGCTAAGCTTTTGACCGCTCTTTGTCGCGGAAATCCTGAGTGAACGCGCGCCCTTAAGCAAGCCAAGGTGAGGTACAGGAAGCCATACCGGACCCGGCATACGTACGCGTCCATGATGCTTTCAGCGGGAGAGCATCCCATGTGGGTAGCTCGACAGATGAGGCACGCTAATCAGAACACCGCGGTACGTATTGACGCACGTTGGATGCCAGGCGCGGGCCCAGATGCAGGAGGTAGAGCGGTGGAAAAATTTGCAGCGGACATGCTGCGATTGCCGTGCGATTCAGAGCCGAAACAAGCCCCAAATAGCTGAATAAATCGCAGCGTGATTTTAGAGCCTTGATTTATAAGGGTACGCTGGCGGAGAGAGGGGGATTCGAACCCCCGATAGGCTATTAACCTATACACGCTTTCCAGGCGTGCGACTTAAACCACTCATCCATCTCTCCGGCGGGGAGCCGAATTATAGCAAACTTCGCGCCTTCCGCTACACCCCTGCCCCACGTCCTCGCAAACCGCCTAAGGATGGCGAATATAGTCCACTAGCGCGATCGTATAAGCATCCGCTTTGCGATCGATCAGACTCACCCCGATCGCCACCAGAAACCCCGCCGGCACGCCGAACACACCTGAGCTGATCGGCTCGATGCCGAACCAGCGCGCACCCGTGAAGCCCGTCATCTGCGTGAAGAACGGGTAGGTCGAGACAATGTAGTAGATGCACACGACGAGCCCCGCCACCATGCCCGCCACCGCGCCGAGCCGCGTCGTGCGTTTCCAGAACACGCCGAGCACGAGCACCGGGAACAGGCTCGACGCCGCCAGCGAAAACGCCGCGCCGACGAGGAACAGGATGTTCCCCGTATTCAACGACGCCACGTACGACGCAAACAGCGCCACCCCGAGCAGCAGAATCTTCGAGATCGTCACGCGCCGCTGGCTCGACGCATTCGGATCGACCATGTGGTAGTACACGTCGTGCGACAGCGCGTTCGCGATCGTCAGCAGCAAACCGTCGGCGGTCGACAGCGCCGCCGCCAGCGCCCCCGCCGCGATCAAGCCCGACATCACATACGGCAACCCCGCGATCTCGGGCGCCGCCAGCACGACCATGTCCGGCTGCATCTGAATCTCGCTCCAGCGCACGATGCCGTCGCCGTTCGTATCGGCGAGGCTGATCAGGCTCGGCTCGACCTTGCGCCATTGCGTAAGCCATTGCGGCAGATCGGCAAAGTGATGGCCGATGAGACTGGTCAGAATCTCGTACTTGATCAGCACGGCCAGCACCGGCACGGTCAGATAGAACAGCGCCACAAAAAAGAGCGTCCAGCCGACCGAGCGGCGCGCCGACGCAACCGACGTCGTCGTGTTGTAGCGCGTGAGAATATGCGGCAGGCTCGCCGTGCCGAGCGACAGACACAGCAGCAGCGACAGAAAATTACGCACATGCGTGCTGCGGTCTTCGTCGCCGACAGCGGGAAACGGTTCGTGCATCGGCACCGGCGCGGCCGCACGCATCAGCATGTCGTCGCGCTGCTGGGTCCAGACGATCTGCGCGGCTGCGGCATCGCGCGGAAACTGTTCGAGCGCGCGCTCGCGCTCCTTGATCTCGCGCAGCGGACCATTGTGGCGGCGGAGATCCGCGACTTCCTGCGTGAGCCGCTGCTTCTCGTCGACGAACGATTGCGGCAGCATATCGAGCCGCAGTTGCATCAGCGCGGCGCGGCGTCGATAGTCGTCGCGCACGCGCTGTTCGAGCGGCGCGTCGCGCACCTGTTTCTCGAGCCCTTCCATGCGCTCCATCAAGCGTCCGTAGCTGACTTGCGGCACCCAGCCGAGGCCGTCCTTGTGCGCGATCATCGATACCGGGATCAGGATCGCCGCGATCAGGATGATGTACTGCGCGACCTGGGTCCACGTGACCGCGCGCATACCGCCGAGAAACGAGCACACGAGAATGCCCGCGAGTCCGCAGAAAATGCCGACCGCGAAATCGACGCCGATAAAGCGCGTCGCGATCAAACCCACGCCCTGAATCTGCGCGACCAGGTAAACGAACGAGCACAGGATCGCGGCGAGCGCCGCGAGGCCGCGCACCGCGTTGCTCGAAAAGCGCGTGCCGAGAAAATCGGGAATCGTGTAGCGCGCGAGCTTGCGCACATACGGCGCGAGCAGGAACGCGACGAGGCAGTAGCCGCCGGTCCAGCCCATCAGATACGCGAGGCCGTCGTAGCCGGTCGCGTAGATCGAGCCGGCGAGGCCGATGAACGACGCGGCCGAGAGCCAGTCGGCCGCGGTCGCCATGCCGTTGAACGCCGACGGCACGCGCCGCCCCGCCACGTAGTATTCGACCAGATCGGACGTGCGCGACAGCACGCCGATCACCGCATACACCGCGATCGGCACGAACAGGAACACATAGCCGATCCACACGCCGGGCCCCGTGCGGCGCTCGATGCGCCACATCACGTAGACGAACAGCAGGAAGCCGAGCGTATAGAACGCGTACGAGCGGATCAGCCGATGCGTGAGCCGGTTCGCGAGGTTCATCGGCTCAGCGTCCGCGCGCGGCCGGCGCGCTCGCGCCCGCCGTGGTGTTCGCGGTGGAATCGGCGGCGGCCCGCTGCGTCGCGTCCGCTTCGAACGCGCGCTGCAACTGGCGATCGGCGCGCTGCATCAGCACGATATACACGACGATCAGCGCAAGGTAGATCAGGATCGCGCCCTGCGCGCCGAAATAGAACGGCAGCCTGAAGCCCGCGACGCGCACCTGTTCGAGCGCGGGCGCGAGCAGCGGCACGACGAACGACACGATGAAGCCGAGCGTCATCAGCGCGGCGATCAGCGCGAGATTGAAACGCCAGTACTTGCGATGCGCAAGCGCCATCGCCGCCGAGACCGGTGGCGGTTCGGGCGCGGGGTTCAGCGTGGCGTGAGAGGGACGGTGCGGCGCGGCCATGCGCCTATGTATCAAAAAGGTATCGGCGAGGCAATCGGGATTGTCCGCGCGAGGATGCCGGTCAAGCGGGTTGGTTCGCTCCGGCTCGCTTGACCCCGGCTATTCGAATCAGCAGCGAACGGGGCCGCGCATCGCACGCGCAAGCGGATCGACCGGCAGACTGACACCCGCCCGCCGCCCGCTTGCACAGCCCCGCTCATGACATCCCCAACGCCGCGTCAAAGCGACTCGCCGAGCTGATCGAGAATCGCCGGATTCTCGAGCGTCGACACGTCCTGCGTGATCGCCTCGCCCTTCGCGAGCGAGCGCAGCAGACGGCGCATGATCTTGCCCGAACGCGTCTTCGGCAGGTTCTCGCCGAAGCGGATGTCCTTCGGTTTCGCGATCGGACCGATCTCCTTGCCGACCCAGTTGCGCAGTTCGTTGGCGAGCTTCGTGGCCTCTTCGCCTTGCGGACGCGCGCCCTTCAGCACGACGAACGCGCACACCGCTTCGCCGGTCGTCGCATCGGGACGCCCCACCACGGCAGCCTCGGCGACGAGCGGATTCGACACGAGCGCCGACTCGATCTCCATCGTTCCGAGCCGGTGGCCCGACACGTTCAGCACGTCGTCGATGCGGCCCATGATCGTGAAGTAGCCGGTTTCCTTGTCGCGCACCGCGCCGTCGCCGGCGAGGTAGAGCTTGCCGCCGAGTTCCTCGGGGAAATAGCTCTTCTTGTAGCGGTCCGGGTCGCCCCACACGTTGCGCAGCATCGAGGGCCACGGACGCTTCACGACCAGAATGCCGCCCTGCCCGTTCGGCACGTCCTGGCCGGTTTCGTCGACGACCGCCGCCATGATGCCCGGCAGCGGCAGCGTGCACGAACCCGGCACGAGCGGCGTCGCGCCCGGCAGCGGCGTAATCATGTGGCCGCCGGTCTCGGTCTGCCACCACGTATCGACGATCGGGCAGCGGCCACCGCCGACGTTCTCGTAGTACCACACCCACGCTTCCGGATTGATCGGCTCGCCGACCGTGCCGATGATGCGCAAGGTCGACAGGTCGTGGCTCTTCGGATGCACTTTCGCATCGGCCTCGGAGAACTTGATGAGCGAACGGATCGCGGTCGGCGCCGTATAGAACAGCGTGACCTTGTGCTTCGCGATCATCTGCCAGAAACGACCGGCGTCCGGATACGTCGGCACGCCTTCGAACACGACCTGGGTGCCGCCGAGCGTGAGCGGTCCGTACGTGATGTAGCTATGGCCCGTGATCCAGCCGATGTCGGCGGTACACCAGAACACGTCGGACGGCTTCCAGTCGAAGGTCCACTTCAGCGTCTGCGCGGCCCACAGCAGATAGCCGCCGGTGCTGTGCTGCACGCCCTTCGGCTTGCCGGTCGAGCCCGACGTATAGAGAATGAAGAGCGGATGCTCGGCGTCGACCCACTCGGGCGCGCACTGATCCGACTCGGCCTGCGCGAGTTCGTGCATCCACAGGTCGCGCCCTTCGTTCCATGCGACCTTGCCGCCGGTGCGCCTGTACACGATCACGCTCGTGACCTTCTCGCAGCCGCCGAGCGCGAGCGCTTCGTCGGCGATGTTCTTGAGCGGCAAGGCCTTGCCGCCGCGCATCTGTTCGTCGGACGTGATGAGCGCGACGGCGCCGACATCGACGAGCCGTTCGTTGAGCGACTTCGACGAGAAGCCGCCGAACACCACCGAGTGCGTCGCGCCAATGCGCGCGCAGGCCTGCATCGCGACGATGCCCTCGATCGACATCGGCATATAGATGACGACCGGATCGCCTTTCTTCACGCCGCGTTTTTTCAGCGCATTCGCAAAGCGCGATACGCGTTGCAGCAGGTCCCGATAGGTGACGTTGGTGACGGCGCCGTCGTCGGCCTCGAACACGATCGCGACGCGCTCGCCATGGCCAGCCTCGACGTGACGGTCGAGGCTGTTGTACGACGCGTTCAGCTGGCCGTCTTCGAACCACGCGTAGAACGGTGCCTTCGATTCGTCGAGCACCTTCGTGAACGGCTTGTGCCAGCTCAGCGTCTCCTTCGCGAGACGCCCCCAGAAGCCTTCGTAATCGCGCTCCGCTTCGGCGGCGAGCGCCCGGTACGCATCCATGCCGGAGATCGTGGCGCCCTTCGCCGTTTCGGCTGAGGGCGGAAAAACGCGGCTTTCCTGAAGAACCGATTCAATCGCAGACATCGACAGCCCCTTGGTGAAAATAAACGTAAAACCCTGACCGGCGCGCAGGCGCGCCCTATCCTGTTGAAGCCGCAACGAACGACCGTGTGCTGCGATGCCATGCCGCGATGCCGTCACGCGTACCCGTGCGGCAACGCAGCATTCATGCGCGCCATGCAGGCCGGCCGTTGCGCCTGAACGCTGATGTTCAAACATAAGCGCTGCAACTTACCGGCCACTTACGCGCGCGGCTTCGGCACACAGGCGAAAACCCTTAGACGCCGGACGCGGCATGCTGCGTTAGCGCATCGAGTGCTGCATGCGACGAGCACGCCGCATACCGCGGCCCCGCAGGCATGCAACGCTTTGGCCGGGCACCCGCCACGCCGCCGCAGCGCCCCGCCGCAGTTGCTCGTGGTTGCCCGTCCTTCCCTTTACGCTCGCTCGCACGGTCTCTTACAATGCTAACTGAACTAGCCGCCCGGATTCCAGCTTGAATCGCTACGCCCTGCTTCTCATTACCTCGATGCTGCTCGTCGGCAGCAATGTCGGTATCGGCAAATCGATCGTCGCCTTCGTCCCTGTTCCCCTGTTCGCGCTGCTGCGTTTCGTCATCGCAATGGCCGTGCTGGGGCCGCTGCTGCGCGTCGCCAAACTGCGCCGCGTCAAGCGCGATGAATGGATCAACCTGTTTTTGCAGGCACTGTTCGGCACCTTCGGGTTTACGCTGTTGATGCTCAACGGCGTCGCGCGCACGAGCGCGGTCGCGGCCGGGGTCATCACGAGCACGATTCCGGCGGTCGTCGCGCTGCTGTCGTGGCTGATTCTCAAGGAGCGGCCCAATGGCCGCGCGCTCGCGTCGATCGCGCTGGCGATCGCCGGCGTCGTCGTGATCAATCTCGCGCACGCCGACAAGGGCGCGGGCAGCCCGGGTTCGTTCGCGGGCAACCTGATGGTGCTCGGCGCGGTGTGCTGCGAATCGGTCTATATCATCCTGTCGCGCCGTCTCACGCAAACGCTCGCGCCGCTCGACATCTGCGCCTACACCCACCTGTTCGGCCTGCTGCTGATGCTGCCGCTCGGCATCGGCACGTTCGCGCATTTCGACTATCGCGCGGTGCCGGCGAGCATCTGGATGCTGGTGCTGTGGTACGGGCTGTCGGCCAGCATCTTCTCGTTCTGGCTCTGGATGAAAGGCATCCGCCACGTGCCCGGCAGTCTCGCGGGCGTCTTCAGCGCGGTGCTGCCGGTGGCGGCGGCGCTCTACGGCATCGTGTTTCTCGGCGAGCGGCCCACGCTCGCGCACGGCATCGCGCTCGCCTGCGTGATCACCGGCATCGGGCTCGCGAGCCTCAAGGCGAAGCGCGTGCCGCCGGTCGCCTCGTAGCGCCGCCCGCCCGGCGGCCCCGGCGCCGCTCATCTGCCCGCCATGCGGCGGCCGATCCGACCGACGCTGTACAATAGCGCGCCCGATGCGAGTTTGCGGCCCTTCATGGCCGCGCACCGCGTCGTCGGCGCCTGGCCTGCGTGCCGGGTAAGCGCTCGGGCCCGCTGCCCGAGACGC
>NZ_VWWM01000051.1:0-60659 GCF_011752945.1 Paraburkholderia sp. Cy-641 | reverse complement strand
CAGCGTTTCCTGCGACTGCGCCACACCCGCCGACACCGCGATCACCTCGGTCGCCACGCCCGCTTCCTTCAGGCGCACCGCCTCTTCCACCGCGATTTCGTCGAACGGATTCATCGACATCTTCACGTTTGCGATGTCGACGCCCGTGCCGTCCGACTTGACCCGGACCTTCACGTTGTAGTCGACCACCCTCTTTACAGCTACAATAATTTTCATATCTGTCGCCTCCAAGATATTTCACGAACATTCGCCCGCAATCTCGCACAGTCACGCTTTTCTGAAACCACATTGGAACCACCTACTCATCGGGCAAACTTGCTTCCCAAACATCGCAGCAATTGAACGGACGGACGAAACGGTGAGTGTCGAATATCACTCAGCCATCCAGAATGCCTTAATTCTCCTATTATCCAAGCTATCTTCTATCGACCAAACAATTCTTTCCGTAGTCCGAGACGACGCAAAATTCCTCTTAATTAATGACATGAGTCGCTTTGATGCTGTATGAGCTACGTCTCCTGCCGAACACACCAAATATTTCTCGAAGGGACTTCAGTAATATGTCTGGTAACGCAGGATCAAGACGGCGTCTAGAAATCGTCCTCAATCTTTCCTCAAAGGACGATAGCCAACCGGACGATACGAAGATGTCTGCCAGCCCACAAGACCGCATCTCGTCCGGTCAACGTTGCCCTGAAAGAGACGAATAAAAGATGATCTCTTCAGGAAGTTTCACTGGAAAATAACTAGCACCAGCGTCCGATAGCAAATCTATTCTCGCCTCTGGCATGGCAATTTTTGTACTTTCAGTTGCAATCCGAAGCCACGCCCTGTGAACGATTCCCGTGCCGCTAGTCACTGTGATGTCATTAATCAGCACAATAATCGGTTTCGGAAACTCACTCATTGCATAATCGACTAGATATTTGTGGAAAGACGAATACTGTCCGATCAACGCCCTCTGTCCTATCGATTTATAAACATCTCCTACGCCACCATTTTCGCGCAACTCTTTTTCAATGTTTACTTCAAATATCAGAGATACGATTTCGCCATCAATCCGGAGCTTCTTAATAACTCTCCAAAAATCAATTTCACCTCCTTTTCGGCATATCCATAGATTTTTATTTATTAACAGATATAATCGAAACTATATTTACCAAGCCAAATATAACTACGACTCCAACATCTTCTCTTATGTCCGTATTGGATGCCGCGCTCGAGTTAGATTTCACTATTCACTTTTCTGACCAGACGGGAGAACGCTTCTCCAGAAAGGCATTCACACCCTCCCGTTGATCAGCTCCGTCGAACAAGTCGACAAAGCGCTCTCGCTCCACGGACAATGCGCCAGAGCGAGGCACTCCATTCCGTGCCTGATGAATCAAGCTTTTGCTGAACTTTACAGCCTCTGGGCTTAGAGTCGCGACTCGTGTTGCCATTTCTAGCGCATAGTCAAGAGCAGCACCCTTTTCAACCATTTCTTCAACCAATCCAATTCGTAAAGCTGTTTCAGCATTTACGCGCTCACCTGTGAGGACAATTCTTTTCGCCCAACCTTCACCGACGAGCCACGGTAGTGTCTGGGTACCGCAGCCGCACGGCAGCAAGCCAACTGCAGCTTCAGGAAGTGCCATTACAGCATGGCGCTCAGCGATACGCACATCGCAAGAAAGAGCGCATTCGAGCCCTCCTCCCATTGCGTACCCATTAATTGCTGCTATCACCACGGATCGAGCATTTTGCAACGCTTCGAATGCCGAACCGAACCGCATCGCCGCATTCCTTGCAACCTCTTTGTCTCCGTCGGCAAACGTGTTGAGATCTGCGCCAGCACTAAAGAACTTGGCTCCGTCACCCGTGACAATAACCGAACGCACTTGTGCCTGCTTGTCCAAGGTGCCGATTGTCTCTTCAAGGGACTTAAGGCCATCGCTAGTGAACGCGTTGGCCGGCGGACGTTTAAGCGTTATAAGTGCGACTTTTCCTTCGTGAAAAAAATCGATTTCAATCATTGAGCATCACCCATTCGACAATGTTTAAATTTCACCGATAAATTCGATTGCAGCAAACCCAAGACTCATTCTTTAATGGAAATCTCTACCCATCCAACCGAATGTTTTTGGCAATAACCATTCGTTGAACCTCGCTCGTTCCCTCGTATATCTGAGTAATTCGAGCGTCACGATAGTGTCTCTCGACGTTGTAGTCTTCCAGATAACCATAGCCACCGTGTATCTGAATTGCTTTCGAACAAACTTGCTCAGCAACTTCCGATGCAAATAGCTTTGCCTGCGATGCTTGCGAAAGACACGGAAAACCATCGCTCCTCAGACGTGCTGCATGATGAACGAGCAAGCGGGCCGCATTAATATTCACTTCCATGTCGGCCAGCATATTAGCTACTGACTGGTGATCTTTAATTACTTTGCCGAATTGAGTGCGCTCACCTGCATAGCGAAATGCTGCTTCGAAAGCAGATCTTGCAATACCAACTGCTTGCGCGGCAATGCCAATCCGGCCGCCCTCAAGATTGGACAGCGCGATTTTCAAGCCCTGCCCACGCTCACCCAGGATTGATTTCTCTGAAATTTCGCAATCCTCAAGCGAAATTGGACACGTATCCGAAGCGCGAATTCCAAGTTTCGATTCAGATGGCCCGACTATGAAACCCGGCGTGCCGGTTGGGACGATAAATGCAGAGATACCGCGTTTCCCCAATTGGGGATCGGTTACCGCGAAGACAATCGCGATTTTTGCGCGAGAGCCATTCGTCACAAACTGCTTCGATCCATTCAGGATCCAGCGGTCGTCTTTTTTTACGGCTCGAGTACGAATGTTGTTCGCCTCAGAGCCAGCTTGAGGTTCGGTGAGACAGAAAGCCCCGATCGAGCGGCCGGAAGCAAGCTCAGGAAGATACTGCTGCTTTTGCTCTTCGGTTCCGTACGCGAGGATTGGACCACAACCGACAGAACTGTGCACGCTCATCATTGCAGCACATGACGCGCAGCCAGTGGCGATCTCTTCAATAGCGAGAGCATACGAGACATAGTCGGTGTATGAACCGCCCCACTCAGTAGGAACGATCATACCCAGCAGACCCAGCTCGCCCATCTGCCGCACAACTTCATCGGGCAATGCGCTATCGCGATCCCATTTTGCGGCGTTAGGTTTTAGAAGATCAATCGCAAAATCGCGCGCCGCCTGCGCAATCATCCGCTGATCTTCATTGAGATAGTGTTGCATAGCTCTTCCTTGTTCAGATCGCTCCGCTGGGCCGGCACACCGATGTACACGACACTTCAGTCGCAGGATTTACCGTTGATTCACCGTTCATAGCGATTATAAAAATTCCACTGAACATGTACGATGCTGTGACCGATCATTTTCAGTGAGCGGTTTTGCAACACAGCCTGATCGCCCCATTGCCTCCATTTGTGCCATATTCCAGGTCGATTAATTTTCCAAAATCTGGGTGTACGAACGCACCATCGACATACCTCTAATCGGTGATCGCCGAGTTGAAAGTATGATCGGTAATCCGCCGGAGCCGACTTGCAAGTTCGCCGACCTGCGCTCCCTCGCTTTCGCTGGCTCCTCACATACGCCATATATCTGTCGATCAAAGATCATGTTTTCTACATTCTTGCGGGGCTTCTTTTTTTTTAACTGCTTCCGCCCTGTATTTTCCAGGCGTTATGCCCATCCACTTAAGAAATGCTCTGTGAAAAGCGCTGGGTTCTGCATAGCCGACGGCCAATGCAACATCTAGAACTGAGTTATCAGTATTTCTTAGTAACTCTGTCGCAAGGCGGCAACGTGTGTGATCCTTCACAGATTGGTAACTCACGCCCTCAGCTCGTAACTTTCGTCGCATAGTTGCGGGCGCCTGTCTCAGGGTTCGAGCCAACTTATCGGCATCAGGCCAACTCGTGACGTTAGAGGTTTCTAGAATTTGAGTGATTCGTCCGGCCAACGAATTCGACCGTCGATATTTTGTTACGAAATTTCCCGGGGCGTTTTGCAGGAAAGATTCAATAGTTTTAGTGGATTGCACAATTGGGAGATTCAGAAATTCTGCGGATAGATCGACGTGTGTGGTATCTGCAGAGAAAACCATATCTTCAGAAAAGATCAACCTGTATTCATCGACGGCCGTTGGGACGTCGCAATCCAAGACAGTTCGAATGACGGGAATACGTCTCCCAACAAGCCAGCAGATAAGTCCGTAGATAAGGATAAAGTAGGTCGCGTAAGCGAACATCGTCGGCTTGGTGTGGCGATACATCATCTCGAGTCGCACGTTCTCACTATTTTTTACGATACGGCCCTCGATATTGTCGAGGACAAGTCTCATAAATCTGACCGCGCGTTCCAATGCCTGTTCCCCATTTATCGCGCCCAACGCTGCGTTTGCCATTAACGC
Organism: Paraburkholderia sp. Cy-641; assembly: GCF_011752945.1. Classification (NCBI taxonomy): domain Bacteria; kingdom Pseudomonadati; phylum Pseudomonadota; class Betaproteobacteria; order Burkholderiales; family Burkholderiaceae; genus Paraburkholderia; species Paraburkholderia sp. Cy-641. Next base: position 56,233 of record NZ_VWWM01000051.1, on the reverse strand, counting down.
GAAACTACCGCGGCGCATTGGGTGTGGATCCTCGCCAAAATATTCATCGTCCAAATCATCGGCGATTGCCACCCAGATTTTTCCGTACTCATCGGAAGAAATTCTGCTGTTTGGTGAACTGATATTTTCTTTTTCCATACCCACTCTACGGAGGATCGCAGACACGTCCGAGCCGTGCGAGGCCGCGATGGATAGCGTCTCATTCAAAAGTTGAACCGAAACGGTTTGGGCGTCAGTTTGCATTTAATATATCCACGCACGGCGGATGATCAAATTTACAAAGACAAGAAAGGCTTATTCCACTTCCATTTCGGAGTGTTGTGGAACGCATATTCGTTCGACTAAACCACCTCCATTGGCACACTCAGAATGGGTTGCGAGTGCAAACCTGAGGCATCCTGATGGCTTCTTTCTGAATATTTAACATGTCGGTGCAAATCGGTGAAAATAATTTCACAAATTAATTAAATAAATAAAATTTGGTCAACGAGTCTACATCAGACACATCGTGTTATTTCAGTACTTTTCCTGCAATGGAATATCTAGAATTCGACGTGCATACCCCGGCGCGGACACTCACCGTCGACAAGATCTCTTCAATAATCTGTGGTTCGACGCCCGCTCGAAGAACTGTCCCGATATATGATTCAAACTTTTCCTATCGTCCGAAACTTGCGTTCATCACGAGAACAGCAATGCGACGCTTTTTTCTTCAAGCTGGGGAGAATTCCAAATGTTTCCCCAGACGTAGAACTATGGATTCCTCCTCCCGACAACGGGCATGCCAATGCACACTGACGGGAGGAATCATCTATTGCCTGTTATTGCACGTCGGATGATCGGTTTTTCCTATACAGCTGAATCACAGACGAAAAGTCGAGTTTTCCATTTCCATACGTCGACATGGTTTGGTATAGCTGTTGCGCAAGAGCACCCATGAACGCGGGTTGTCGCGCGCTTTTTGCGGCGTCGGTTGCCAAGCCCAAGTCTTTCAACATCAGGTCCGTACCGAACCCCCCCGTATAGCCACGCGACGAGGGTGCAGTTTCGATGACGCCAGGGTACGGATTGTAAGTGTCAGAACTCCATGAGCGCCCAGTCGATGTGTTCATGATTCCTCCGAGCACCTTCGGATCAATGCCGAGCGCTTCACCCAATGCCATCGCTTCTGCAACCCCCGCCATTGTGACGCCCAGCACTAGGTTGTTGCATATTTTCGCAACCTGGCCGGTGCTCACATCGCCACAGTGAACGATGTTGCGCCCCATGCCGGCGAGCACAGGCTGGATCGCTTCAAACTGCGCAGCACTCGCGCCAACCATAAAGGTCAAAGTACCCGCCGCCGCGCCACCAGTGCCTCCCGAAACCGGTGCGTCGACGAACACATTGCCACGCTTGGTCGCAAGTTCCGCGAACTCCTTCACGCTCAGAGGATCGATCGTGCTGCAGTCGATGATAGTCACGCTTTGCGTAATCCCTGCAAGCACGCCGTCATCGGAAGTCAGCACGTGTCGTACGTGCGCCGCCGCGGGTAGCATCGTTATCACGCATTCGACATCTGCAGCAGCAATTTTTGGCGATTCTGCCGACTTCGCCCCTGCATCGACGAGTGCCTGCACAGCCTGTGCGCTCAAATCAAAGACCGATAGGGAATGACCAGCCTTTAGCAAGTTGAGCGCCATTGGCATACCCATATTGCCCAATCCGATAAACCCAATCTTCATGATTGTGTCTCCTTACGCTAAAACTCAATACCGCGCTTAGCGCAGACTGATTGTCGTGTTGACTCCGTCGTTGACGGTCACGTCATCGAACCAACGCACTGTCACGGTCTTCGTCTGTGTGTAGAACTGCACGACCTGCTTACCATACGGACCCAGATCGCCGAGCTTCGAGCCGCGCGAACCCGTGAAGCTGAAGTACGGCACCGGCACCGGAATCGGAATGTTGATGCCGACCTGGCCGATGTCGATTTCGCTCTGAAACTTGCGTGCCGCCGCACCGCTTTGAGTGAACAGTCCGACACCGTTACCGAACGGGTTTGCATTTACCAATGCGATCGCTTCGTCGAGCGTGGCTGCTATCAGAACAACCAGCACAGGACCGAAGATCTCCTGGGTGTAGACGTCCATGTCTATCTTTACGTCAGTGAAAATCGTGGGGCCAACAAAATTTCCGTCTTCGTAGCCACTCACTTTGACATTACGCCCATCCAAGGCGAGCGTCGCGCCCTGTTTAACACCTGATTCGATCAAACTGAGAATACGAGCCTTGGCTGCCCGGGAGACGACCGGACCGACATCCGTGCCGGACTCGTGGCCTGCATTCACTTTCAGTGCCTTGGCCTTTTCAACAAGGTCTCCGATCCACTGCTGAGCCGCGCCAACCAGCACGACGACCGAGGTCGCCATGCAGCGCTGACCAGCCGCCCCAAAGCCTGCACCCACGAGAGCATTGATCGCCTGCTCCCGGTTCGCATCAGGCAGAACGACCGCATGGTTCTTGGCCCCCATCATCGATTGCACACGTTTGCCATGTTCGCTGCCGAGACGGTAGACGTGCTTGCCGACCGCCGTCGAACCGACGAAGGACACAGCCTTCACGAGTTCGTGCGTGCATAGCGCGTCGACCACCTCCTTTCCGCCGTGCACAACGTTCAGGACCCCCTTCGGCACGCCGGCTTCAAGTGCCAGTTCAACCAATTGCATTGTCGACAGCGGATCCTGCTCGGACGGCTTGAGCACGAACGTGTTGCCGCAGACGATCGCCATAGGAAACATCCAAAGCGGAATCATTGCGGGGAAATTGAACGGCGTGATGCCAGCGCATACACCGAGCGGCTGCTGCAGCGTGTACGTATCGACGCCACCTGCCACGTTCTCAGCGAAACCACCCTGCTGCAGCGTGCCGATAGAGCACGCATGCTCGACCACTTCAAGGCCGCGGAAAATGTCGCCTTCAGCATCCGGCAGCGTCTTGCCCTGCTCAGCGGTCAGCGTTTTCGCAATACGGGACATATGCTTCCGGATGAGTTCCTGATACTTGAGCATGATTCTCAGACGCGCGCCGATCGGCGTGTTCTTCCACTTTTCAAATGCGAAGTGAGCGCTTCTGATTGCAGCATCAACTTCGTCCGCCGTAGCGAACGGCACTCGTGCCAATACCTCCTGTGTCGCGGGATTCGTCACCTCTCGCCATTCTGTCGTTTTCGATTCGACAAATTCACCACCGATCAACAGCTTGACCGTCGACATCTGAGTATTTGCTTCCTGAGTGATAGCATTCATCTTGAGCTCTCTATTACGGGTTAAGTAAAACAGCGTTTCCGCCCGCGCGAACACGGTGAATCCCCCGGAGACACGCGAAGTTCAATCTGCGTATGAGCGCATCAGCAATGTGTAATGAACCCGATCGTAGCTATGCAACCATATAGCCACTACGTAATAGAGCCGTCCGCCACTCACGAGCAATGCGGTGACGATCATCGGTGCGATTCCTCGGCCAATCCCACCGGCAATCTGTAGCAAGATTGGGATACAGTGACGCGAAGAGTTGCGATTCCAGTGCATACAGCACGGAAAACACAACGCCCATACCGAGGTACGATTGCCCACCACATCATCGCGGGATTAAGCATTTCGAGCGTCGAAAAGAACAGGGCAGCAAAGGCTCCTATCACAACCAGCCCGATCAGAAACAGGCGCTGCTGTGCGATCTGGTCGCTGAACCATCCATAGAACGGCATCGTCACCAAAGAGACGACATCCATTGCGGTAATCACATGCGGAATTTCCGCCTTGGGAATTTTGAGCTGATTGGCCGCGTAGGACAGAGCAAAGGCGACCACGAGATAAAACCAAGTGTTTTTTGCAGTTCGCGCACCGATGATGAGCAGCAACTCACGCGGCCACCGGCGCAGCAATTCGTGAACCGAAGCCTTCACCGGTTGGCTCATTTTCCTGATGTGCTCGAGATCGGGCGATTCTGGCACCCGCACGCGGATAACCCAGCTGATGAGCACTATGCTGGAGAGAAATGGTACACACCATCCCCATGCAAACAGATCGAATTCCGGCAGTGCAGTGACGGCAGCCATCGCGATTGACGAAAGGATCAGGCCGAAGCCCCCCCCCGTTTGCGGCAGACTACCGAAGAAGCCCTTGCTGCCCTTGGGCGCGTGTTCGACCGCCATAAGCACCGCACTACCCCACCCGCCCCCGACCGCCATGCCTTGCAGAAAACACACGGTCACCAGCAGCACAGTTGCCCAGTACCCAATGCTCTGGTATGACGGAATCGGGCTGATAGCCATGCTCGGAATGTCCATCAGAAAGAGTATCGGCAGAAGCATCGACTTGCGGCCTAGACGGTCGCCGAAGTGGCCGAACAGGATGCCCCCATCGGCTGCCCAATGAGGCGGCCGCCATACGTTACGAATGCTGCGAGCGTCCCGAAAATCGAGTCGAGCGCGAGGAAAAAACCCTTGTTGAAAATCAGCGCGGCTGCCGTGCCGTAAAGAAAGAAGTCGTACCACTCGATCGTAGTGCCGGCCATGCTAGCCCAACCAGCCAGAATGTAGTCACGAGTACGAGCCCGTCGAGAAGAAACGCCAGCAACACCCACCGTGGAACGCACATCCATGCATTACCTCCTGCCAATGTTTTGAAACCGATTTCTCATGCCTGTTCTGAAGTGACTTCATCACAAACGGCATAGCAGCTTGCGAGCTAGTATAGTCAGCTAAAAATTCCCGGAAAATAGACGAAAAAGCGCATCCGATGTGCAAAAAAGCACAACGCAGAAGGGGACGATAGAATTGAATCGGGATGACTTGCGATTTTTACTCGAAGTAATGCGTCTCCAATGCTCAGGCGGCGCGGTCCAGTGGTTCGGTATTGACCCTATGACCGTCGCGCGGCCTTAGTTGTGACAGAAGAAGATTGCGCGCCGCTGGACCGAGGCGCTACTTCGTTCCGTACGCATCTCTTTCACGTTTGAAGTACCTTAGTGAAGTTGTAGGTACCCACACACCGATAACTCAGCCGATCAGCACGAGCATGATGCTGACGCGAATGCTATCCGTCCTTCCCAAGCAAACAGATCCCGTTCCGGCAGCGCCATGACAACCACCATCGCAATTGACGAAAGGATCAGCCCCCGTTTGCGTCAGATTGCCGAAAAAAACCTTGTTCCCCTTGGACACGTGTTCGACCACCATAAGCATCGCGCCACCTCACTCTCCCTCAACGGCATGCCTTGCAGGAAACGAGAGGAACTAGCAGTACCGCCGCCCGGTAGCCATTGCTCTGATTTAGAAAAGCGACTTCTACCGTCTGTCCGCTGCTAGCACACCACAAATGTCGCAGCGGCTTGTGAGCCAGTATAGTTACTTAAATTTCCACGGAAAAATAGACGAAAAGGCGCATCCGATATGCAAAAGGGCACAACACAGAGGGCAGCGGACTTGAATTGGGATGACCTGCGCTTTTTTCTCGAAGTAGCTCGCACCCAACGCGCAAGCGCCGCTGCCAAGCGGCTCGGTGTTGATCATACGACCGTCGCGCGACGCGTGCGTGAACTCGAGTCAGTGCTAGGAACTGTGCTTTTTGACAAATCCCGTACTGATGGCTTCACCTTAACACCTGATGGTCAGCGATTGCTTTCCCACGCCGATGCGGTAGAGACAGCAGTGCATTCCGCCAGCGAACAGTTCACCGGCGGCGCTCTGGAATTATCGGGACATGTACGGATAGGTTCAACTGAAGGGTTTGGCTGCTTCTTCCTTTCACCGCAACTCGCTCGTTTTTCTGCTGCCCATCGCGATGTTTCCATCGATATTCTTCCTGTTCCCCATTTTGTAAGCCTGTCGAAACGAGAAGCAGACATGGCAATTACTCTTGAGCGTCCGAAGCGTGGGCAATACGTTTTCACGCGACTCTGTGACTACCAGCTCCGCCTCTACGGCGCACATGACTACTTTTCACGCCATGCCCCGATCCAGTCCATCGCCGATTTGCGCAATCACATATTTATCGATTACGTGGCCGATCTTGCCTTCAGTAGTGAACTCCTCTACCTCAACCGGACTTTACCCAATGTGACGACTCGACTGTGTAGCACCAGCGTTATCGCGCAGTATCAAGCAGCGCTACAAGGAGAAGCGCTAGCAATTCTACCCTGTTTTATGGCAGCCTCTAATCCCCAGCTTGCACCTATTCTCCCTGACGAGGTTGTAGTTACACGTCATTTCTGGATCAGTTGCAGGGAGGACCTCCGCAAGTTGCGACGAATTGCTGCGCTTTGGGACTATCTACGAGAGGTAGCCGAGGCGAACCGGCCTCTACTGATGGGAGAATCAGCTCATATGCAGTATGTCGATACCTAAGAGGCCAGTGCAGAAAGGCCGCCCGGTTCGGCTGAAGATGTTCCAGCAGATGAGCGAGCAGGTTACGCATCCCCGCGCTTCGAAGTGCAGCATGATCGCCACACCGTTCCGGCTAAGGAACTGGTCGAGTCGCGCTGCAACCAAGGTCAATTTCTTTGTACACGCATATAGTTTTGGAGGATCATCGGCGAACGTCGTTTGTCCTGCGGCGATGTGCGCCATCCTCAACAGGTATCTAGGGGGCAGTCATTTCAGCACGTGCCGAGCAACTCCGATGTGGGCCTCACGCGCAACGTTTCCATTGAACTTCAACGCTTCGCGTGAGGCCTTACCGCCCCTGCGCACGCCCGTGAAGGCACCTTCAAAGAGTTCGCTTTCGAGTAGAGCTTCGGGAAAGGCGCCGTAGTTCATGCGACAAATGGAAAGTCCTTGCGACGACTCAGCCGATGCATGTTTTGCGCGACCAACTCTTTACCTGTGCCGCTTTCGCGGAAAATCGGCACGGGGCATCGGATTTAGAGTAACGGCGCATGAGCACCCTCACGCGCTCGATGGAACCTCACTCGAATTCCGCCATCCTCGCGAGTGCCTCTGAATATTCTCATCCACTTCGAGGATCCATGGTTTCCGTCGTCTTCGTATTCGATTCGAACTCCGATCTGACATTCATAAAGCATTCTTTAATATATCCTGCTCGCCCATCTGCTGGAACATCTTCAGCCGAACCGGGCGGCCTTTCTGCACTGGCCTTTTAGGCATTCATTTCGAGCGTATTCGTGCAATGTGTGGATTTTCGCGTTTTACCCGTCCACGTTTCCCGAAGACGCCGAAATCGGCGCACTCGCAGACCAGACTCAATCATAGAGAGTGCGACACATCGGCCCGGATTTGCGAAAGTCGCGGCGAAATGCGCCCGGGCTGGCGCCAGTCCATTTGCGAAATGCGCGGTGAAACGTGCTCGGCTCCGTAAAGCCCAGTTCGTTAGCAATCTCGGCCACGTTGAGCTCACTATCGCGCAGCAATGACTGAGCGAGCGCGCTTCGCATCTCGTCCTTGAGAGATGAAAAATTCTGACCCTCGCTACGCAGGCGACGGCGCAACGTCGCGGGCGTTATACCCAACTGCCGAGCCAGCCTGTCGAAGTCTGGCCAGTTGGCCGTGGGTACGGCTTTCAGATGTGCGCGAATTTTCGCCACCCATCCGGCATCGTGACGGTAGCGCACAAGCAGAGTGCCAGGAGTGCCGCGCAAAAAGACCTTCAGCGCCTGCTCAGACCGAATGAGGGGCAGGTCGAGCCAATTGGCGTTGAAGATGAGGCGGGTCTGCTGCTGGTCGAAATGGACAGGCACCCCGAAAAACTGAAGGTAATCGGCACGCTGGTCGGGGCTCGGGTACGCAATATCGACACGTTGTAGCGGGATACGGCGGCCGGTCAGCCAACAGGCTAATCCCAGCAGAATCAGCCAGAACGTCCGATATGCGAAGGCCGGATACGGACCGGCTTTGCCGCTCAACACGATCTGCGCCTGGCCGTCCGTGACAACTAGCTCGCCATGCGGATCCTCCAGTACCACGCGCAGGAATTGAAGGGCGCGGCGCAACGCCTTGCCGAGCGTGCCCGCGTGCAGCACGGCATGGCACAGCAGCGCGAAACTGCCGTGCCGCATCGGGCGCGTGGACAGACCGAAGAACTCGTCATCGGTCGCTTTGGCGATGACGAGCCAGAGCCGGCCATACTCTTGGGCAGTCACGGGCTCGTGCTCGGCAGCAACCAGCCCTGCCGCCTGCAACACTGGCTCTGGCGCAAATCCCTGCCGCCGCAGGCATGCAAGCGCGTCCTCGACAAAAGCCGGTGAGATTGTTTGTTGCTTCATCTGGCGGCCTCCAGACATGACAAAAGTAATCAAAATTCTAGATTCCGTTTGTCATTGATTGCAATGTTCAAGCTGCATACCATTCAGAGTAAATCTGCCACGCACCAAGCGGAAATGCCAATCAGGAGACAGCCATGCCAGTCGAAGCTATCACCCGGTCGATACGCAGTTACGAAGACGCCGTAGCCCGATCTCGCATCGAAACGGAAGCCTTGACCTTGCACGGAGATCTCACTTGATCAAACGGCTCAGTATCACGAGCCTCGCCGGCTCGCCAACCATATACCGACTGCTGATGGCGGCTAGCACGGACGCCGGTGCACGCGTAAAAGGAAAGCTTCGTGTCGTCGGCAATGCGGAAGAGCCGCTGAAACTAGGCTCCGCGGGCTTTGTCATGCCTGGTTACCGTGTCGCGGCACTCGACGACAAGCAACGAACTCGCTCCTAACCAACCTGACGAACTCGCAATCGACATTGCACACTCGCCTCCACTCTGGTTCACCAGTTACCGGCGTCAGAACACACCAGCCTTCGCTGGCTGCTACTACGGTACTGGCGACAACGTCGAATTGGAGCCCGACGGCAGCATCAGTTTCACCGGCCGTGCTGGCGATCTGATTACGTCATCGGGTTACCACATCGGCCCCTTTGAGGTGGAAAGCGCGTTGATCGCGCATCCGGCTGTTTGCGAGACGGCGGTCATCGGCGCCCCCGACCCCGAACGCACGGAAATGGTCAAGGCCTTCATCCTACCTGAGCAAATGCACCAAGGCAGCCCAGCTGCTAGCCGAAGAACTGACTCAGCACGTCAAGCGGCGACTCTCGGCGCACGCCTATCCGCGCGCAATCGAATTCGTCGATGCATTGCCGAAACCCTAAGCGGCACAACTCAGGGCTTCATGTTGCGCAAACAGGAAACCGAGAATGCAGCACACACCTGAACGGACGGAGCAAATGAATATCACCAATCGAGTATTTGTCATTACTGGCGCAAGTTCGGGCCTAGGCGCTGCAGTGGCGCGCATGGTCATAGCGCAGCAAGGCAAGGCCCTGCTGCTTGACGTTAACGCCGAAGCAGGCGCCGCACTGGCGAGCAAACTAGGCACTTCGAGCCTCTTCCAGCGTACTGACGTCACCAGCGAGAGCGACGGACAGGCAGCAATCGCCACCGCGATCGATGCGTTTGGACGTATCGACGGCCTTATTAACTGCGCAGGCGTTGCGCCGGGAGAAAAAATAATCGGGCGCGGGGGGCTGCATCGGTTGGAAAGCTTTACGCGCACGGTATCGATCAACCTAGTCGGCACCTTCAACATGATCCGGCTCACGGCCGACGCCATGTCGAAGCAGGAAGCCGACGCCGAAGGCGAGCGCGGCGTGATCGTCAATACCGCGTCGATCGCGGCGTTCGATGGACAGATCGGCCAAGCCGCGTACGCGGCGTCGAAAAACGGCGTGATCGGGCTGACGCTGCCCGTAGCGCGCGAACTCGCACGCTTCGGCATCCGGGTTGTGACGATCGCACCGGGAATCTTCGAAACACCGATGATGTCCTCGATGCCGCAGGAAGTACAGGATTCACTAGGCAAAAGCGTGCCGTTTCCATCTCGTCTCGGACGACCAGAGGAATTTGCCGCGCTCGTGCGCCATGTCGCCGAAAACACGATGTTGAACGGCGAAGTGATTCGTCTCGACGGTGCACTGCGGATGGCATCTCGTTAACACAGGAACAGGAGAAACAACCATGACGACATACGATCCAATAGTCATCGTCGGTGCAGCGCGCACACCGATGGGCGGTTTTCAAGGCGACCTAGCCGCCGTCAGCGCAAGCGAACTTGGTGCTGTATCGATTCGCGGCGCACTCGAACATGCCGGCATGCCCGCCGAGCAGATCGATGAGATCATCTTCGGCTGCGTGCTGCCGGCAGGCCAAGGGCAGGCACCAGCACGGCAAGTAGCGCTCAAGGCAGGACTGCCGTTCTCGGTAGTCGCAACGACGATAAACAAGATGTGCGGTTCGGGCATGAAGGCCGTGATGCTGGCACACGATCTGCTGCTCGCTGGCGCAGCGAACGTGATGGTGGCCGGCGGCATGGAGAGCATGACACAAGCTCCGTATCTTCTGCCTAAGGCGCGCGGCGGCTATCGGATGGGCCACGGCCAGGTGCTCGACCATATGTTTCTCGATGGACTCGAGGACGCGTACGACAAAGGCCGGCTAATGGGCACGTTTGCCGAGGATTGCGCGGGTGCTTTCGAGCTCACGCGCGATGCCCAGGATGCGTTCGCGATTGCTTCGCTCACACGTGCGCAACGCGCGATTGCCGACGGAAGCTTCAAGGAAGAAATCGCACCGGTAACTGTGCATTCGGGCAAGACAGAAACGTTGGTTGCGATCGACGAACAGCCGGGCAAGGCAAAGCTCGACAAGATCGCGAAGCTCAAGCCCGCGTTCCGCGAGGGCGGCACTGTGACGGCGGCAAACTCGTCGTCGATTTCGGATGGTGCAGCCACCCTCGTGCTGATGCGCCACTCAGAGGCAGAACGGCGCGGTCTGACACCCAAAGCGGTGATCACCGGGCACACGACTTATGCCGACAAGCCAAACCTGTTTCCCACTGCCCCCATCGGAGCGATGCGCAAGTTGGCGGAAAAGACCAGCTGGAATCTACACGACGTCGACCTGCTCGAGATCAACGAAGCGTTCGCAGTGGTCCCGATGGCTGCAATGCGCGAACTCGGCCTGTCGCACGACAAAGTCAACGTGAATGGCGGCGCGTGCGCGCTTGGGCATCCAATCGGCGCATCAGGTGCCCGCGTTATCGTAACGCTAATTCACGCGTTGCACGCACGCGGGCTCAAGCGCGGCATCGCGAGCCTGTGCATCGGCGGTGGCGAAGCCACCGCCATCGCAATTGAAGCCGTTTGACATGGCATACCCGCATGCAAGTTCCCCGTCGACGGGCTGGTCGATAGGCTGCGCAGTGCAAAGTGGCGCCTCTGGCCCGGCTGCCCTTATCCGGCGTGAAAGCTTGGGTTGGGGAACTCGCTCCGGATAGCAGTCCCGAGGCGGTAAGGCTGCTGGCCAAACTGGAGGAGTTGGTTGGTTACCTCAAGAACAATCGGCGCTTCATAGTGAACTACGGAGACCGCTACAGCCATGGCGAGCCGATCACCGCGAGCTTCGTCGAGTCGACTCTCAACCAAGTGGTCAGAAAGCGATTCGTGAAGCGGCAACAGATAGCTTGGCGACCGGTCCATGCGCGGGATCCTCTTCAGATGAAGACCGCGGTTCTGAATGAGCAGCTATGCTAATGCATCGAGCGACAGTATCCCGCGCTCGCTGTCAACGATCATGCCCATCATATTGCGACATAGCGCCCGCTTTGGCGCGGTCTCGTCTGACACGGCATAGCCAACCGTGTCGGACACACTAATTGTATTCGCGCCTTCGTCGACTACTGCCTCTAACACACGACAGAAAAAGTCAAGGTCAGAGCGACGCTCGTTTTCTGACGAGAACTCGACGTCATCGGGAAGGCCGCGCGCCAAACGCACTGCGCACTGCGCACCGCGCACCGCGCCTGCTCATATACCTGATCAGGCGACATGCGCAGCTTCTTCTCCATGTGCAACGTCGACGTTACAATAAACGTATCGATGCGAAAACCATGGGCTCGCTTCAAAGTCTCGGCTACCTGCGAAATATCACGCTTTTTTCACGCACAAGAGAACAGATTGCGCTGTCTTTCACCTCACTCGCGATCGAACGAATTGCCTAGAATTCGCCTTCATAGATCGCGGCGCAATCCGCTTCAATCACCTCGACGCACAATCGTTCAAGCTGTCTAGAATTTCGGATTCCCCCACGTTAATCGACGCACCGAGCAATTGTTCGCCATCGTGCAAGGTCGTGTCGAAAATGATGAGATTATTCGACATACCAGTTTCCTGTGTGGAACGGCAAACTGCGTTGATCGGGGAATGGTGGTAACCCTTCCTGCCTATCGTGGCGCTGAATCACAGCACCCCGCGCCGCGCAATTGGTAAGAACAACGGAATCGTCGTCAGCCTACCACCACCATGTCATCACGATTGCGATCCCGTTAATTACCGAGAGATCTCTCTCGTCCTTACCGGTACTCGCCAAACAGTGTGCTGATCCATCTCAGTAATGTAGAGAAAACCATTATGTAGAGCAACGTTCGAGGGCACCATTCCTGCGCCGGGCGGCAAGCGAATGGCGCCATAATAGAAGCCGTGGGGATCAAAGACGTCGACCTCTCCTGCTCCGTAATGAGCGATATAAAGATTTCCGCTTGCGTCAACGGTCATACTGTCCGGCCCTCGGCCACCGTTCAGGTATGCGAAGACCCACGCCAGATCAACGTCAACATCGCCGGGCGCTCTTACCGGCAACGCAATTATACGGTTAGACTCAAAGTCATCTATATACAGCGTTTTCTCATCAGGAGACAACGCGACGCCATTTGGAAAAGCGAGGTGCCCAGAGATCAATTTTCGTACTTCCCCAGTTGCGGAGAGATAGAAAAGTTGCCCTTGAGGGTTTAGTACACTCGAACCATAGGCATCTGTGAGGTATAGTCCGCCCTCGCTGTCGAAGTACAGGTCATCAAGCCCGTGAAAGCTTTCAGAGCGAAACTTGTCGGTGACGAACGTGACTTTCAAGGTATGCGTATCAATCCAAAATACGCCTAATTTGTTGTCCACCCCAAAAAGGCGACCGTCTCGCGAAAAGCGCGTTGCGTTTGGCGCAGGCGTCTGTGCGACCACTTCACAGTGCCCGTCTTCAGAGACGCGAAAAATGCTTCCTGTCGCTGGGCTGACCATCCACAGATTCCCATCCCGGTCGAAGCTTGGACCTTCCAGACGTCCGACGCATTCGTCAGTGAACTTCTCCACTTGGCACGATCCGCAAATGCGCTCCAATCCGAGCGTTCGACCAGGCGATCCCGTCATGCTGTCTAAACCCTCAGACGGCTGGGGTGAGGTATATCTGGAGATTGCCTTAGGCATGGGATATGAGGTTGCCTGAGCGTGATTTAGATTCATTAAGCTCATGCCCACAAGAAGAAGCTTGGCCAAGCGAAAGACACTGCTATCAAAGTTCATTATAGATCCGTGCAGGATTGGAATGCTCAATGAACCGACGATTCAGAGGTCGATTAATTTTCGCAAAGTTAGGTGATTGCTCATAGCTTGTACCTGAGACGCAGAGAATACAGGCAATTCCAGCCCTCCGTTCTAAACCGCTGTATTACCCGTTTGATTAGTTAATCAGCTGTCCAAGCCATTCAATCTCCGGCGCTTTCGGAAAGCCTCCGGTCGGGCACAACCACACTCGCTTGCGCAGTGAAGGGGATATGAATCGGCAAATCCCGATAGTTTTCAGATCCCTTTCGCCCAGTACGTTCAGCGCCATGCCCCCGGCCTAGTTGATGTTTGTCTCATGTCCCGTGTTCTAATTCGCGCGGGAACTGGCTTTCATGCGAGGGCCCGCGCGGCGCGTGCATTACCAGTTGGTCGAAATGTACTTCGCCTCCATGAACTCCAGAAGACCGTGATGCGCTCCTTCGCGTCCGAGGCCGCTCTGCTTTACGCCACCGAACGGCGCGGCCGGATCGGAGACGAGCCCGCGATTGAGCGCAATCATGCCGCTCTCGATGCGCTCCGACACGCGCATGCCACGCGCGAGGTCACGCGTGTAGACGTACGCGACGAGACCGTATTCGGTGTCGTTGGCGAAACGCACGGCTTCGTCTTCATCGTCGAAGGCGACGATCGGGGCGACTGGCCCGAAGATCTCCTCATGGAGCAGGTCGGCATTGGCGGGAACATCGGCGAGCACGGTCGGCTGGAAGAAAAAGCCTGCGCGATCGAGCTTCGCGCCGCCGGTCATCACACGTGCGCCTTTGCTGCGTGCGTCGTCGACGAGAGCGCCGACCTTGTCGAGCGATGCGCGATTCACGAGCGGCCCGCATTGCGTGCTCGCGTCGACGCCATCGCCGACGGCGAGTGCGCCCATGCGCTGCGCGAGCTTTTCGCTGAATTCGGCGAGCACCTTCCGATGCACATAGAGACGATTCGCCGCCGTGCATGCTTCGCCGCCGTTGCGCATCTTCGCGATCATCGCGCCCTCGACCGCGGCGTCGACATCGGCGTCGTCGAACACGATGAACGGCGCATTGCCGCCGAGCTCCATCGAGCAATGGACGATGGAATCCGCCGCCTTGCGCAGGAGCACGCGGCCCACTTCGGTCGAACCGGTGAAAGACAGCTTGCGCACGCGCGGATCGTCGAGCATCGCGTTCGTGAGCTTGCCCGCGGTCGATGTCGTCAGCACGTTGACCACGCCATCGGGCACGCCGGCTTCCGCCAGTATCCGAGCAATCAGGAAGGCAGTGAGCGGCGTTTCCGTCGCCGGCTTGAGCACGCAGGTGCAGCCCGCCGCAAGCGCGGGGCCGATCTTGCGCGTCGCCATCGCCGCCGGAAAATTCCACGGCGTGATCAAGAGCGCAATGCCGATCGGCTGATACTGCACGATGGTGCGCGCCTGCCCGCTCGGCGCGATGCTGATTTCGCCGTTGATGCGCACCGCTTCCTCCGCGTACCAGCGGAAAAATTCCGCCGCGTACGCGACTTCACCGCGCGCATCGCCGAGCGCCTTGCCGTTCTCGCGCGAGATCAGTTGGGCGATCTTCTCCGCATCGCGCGTCATCAGCTCGTACGCGCGGCGCAGGATGTCGCTGCGCCTGCGCGGCGGCGTCGCGGCCCAAGCGCCGGCCGCGGCCTGCGCGGCATCGAGCGCGGCGGCGGCATCATCGAGCGTCGCGTCGGGCACGGAAGTGATGAGCGCTTCGGTCGACGGATCGAACACGTCGATGCGGCGCTCGGACACCGACGGTCTCCACCTGCCGTCGATGAAGAGTTCGTTAGGCAGATCGTAGGCGGTCAAAGGTTTGTGCACTTGGTCATGTCTCCAGGAGAGGATCGGGTCAGGCGAGCGCGCCGGCATCGGCCGGCGCACCTTCGAATGCGTTGCGCACGAGAGACTTCACATCGTCGAGCGTGAGCTTGCGCGGGTTGTTGTTGATGAGTCGCGCAGCGAGCATCGACTGCTCCGCGACCCAGTCGATCTGATCGCGCTCGAGTCCAAGGTCCGCCAACGTGCGTGGAATGCCGATGCTGGCGCACAACGCCCGCGTTTTCTCGATGGCGGCCGCGGCGAGCGCGCTTTGCGATCCCTCCAAACCGATCGCCTCGCCGATGCGCGCCAGCTCCGGCTCGCATGCGCTCGCGTTGAAGCGCATCACGTAGGGCAAGAGCGCGGCTACGCCGAGTCCATGCGCCGTGTGCGTCAGCGCGCCGACGGGATACTGAATCGCATGCGCCGCAGCCGTGCCCGCCGCGCCGAACGCGAGACCGGCGCAGACAGACCCATACATGAGCATGCTGCGCGCTTCGGCGTCACCGGGATCGTTCACGCCGCGTTGCAGATACCCGAAAATTGCGCGGATCGCTTCGAGCGCGTGGTGATCGCTGAAGCGATTGCGGCCGACGAACACGCGCTGACGCGACAGCAGCGGCTCGGCGGGATGCCGAATCGCGGTGAACGCTTCGATCGCATGCGTGAGCGCGTCCGCACCCGAGAGCGCCGTGAGCGACGGTGGGCACGTATGAGTGAGTTCCGGATCGCAGATAGCTGTGTGCGGAATCAAATAAGGCGTCGAGATGCCGACTTTCAGCTCGCGCGCGCTGTCCGCGAGCACGGCGACGGGCGTGACTTCGGAGCCCGTTCCCGATGTGGTCGGCATCGCGATGACGGGCAGCACCGGACCGGGCACCTTGAACTCGCCGTAATACTGATCGAGTGGACCGCCGTGCGTGAGCAGGAGCGCGACGAGCTTCGCCATGTCCATGCAACTGCCGCCGCCGACGCCGATCACGACGTCCGGCAAAAAATCGCGGCACTGCTCGACACAGGCGTGAATGCTGTCCGAGGGCAATTCGGCAAGCGTTCCGTCGAACACCATCACGTCGATGCCTTTCGCGCGCAGATCGGCGCGAATGCCGTCCATCGCGGCTGAGGCCGCGAAACGCTGGTCCGTACACACGAGCGCCTTGCGTCCAAGCGAGGCCGTGACTTCGCCGAGCACGCCGCGTTGACCGTCGCCGAAGATCAGTTCGCGCGGTGCGCGCATCACGCCGAAGGTGCTTGTCATCGTAGGAATGTTTATCATCAGTAGGATGCCTAATTTATGAAATCGCAAGTTCACGAATCGAGCGCCATACATCGGGGGCGATCGAGATCCCATCTTCCAGGCTTCGCGCGCGTTGACGATGCGCCCGGTCGCCCGGCACGAGCACGGGCCGGTCCGCGCGTTGCGGCGGGCTTCGACGGATCGCATCCAGATAGGCGCCGACCTGCGTGGCCGCGCCGCCCGCCGCCGGTTCGATGACGATGAACACATCGCCCTTGTTGCACGGGTGCTCCGCATCGAGCGTTCCCTTTACCTCGACGCCCATCGCGCTGGCCGTGAGGCTCGCGACCAGCACTTCGAACGCAAGGCCGAGCGCATAACCCTTCGCGCCGCCGAACGGTGCGATCGAACCTTGCTTGGCGGCGGTGGCATCGAGCGTTGGGTCGCCGTTCGCGTCGAGCGCCCAGCCGGTTTCGAGCGGCGTGCCGCGATGCGCGTAGTCGTGCACCTGGCCCATCGAGATGAGGCTCGTCGCCATGTCGAGCACGAACGGATGGGGTGCGGCAGGCACGCCGATCGCCACGGGATTGGTGCCGATCATCGCCGTGCGGCCGCCCCATGGATGAACGAGTGCCTCGCTCGTCGTCATCGCGATCAGAATCTGTCCTTGCGCGGCGACGCGTTCGGCATAGAGTGCGATCATCCCGAGGTGATTGCACTGCTCAATGGACGCGACAGCGACCCCGGTTTCCTTCGCGCGCAGCGTGATCTGTTCCAGCGCATGAAAGGCGATGACTGGGCCGAGTCCTTGACGTCCATTCACATGCAATAGTGAGTTCCCTCGCCAGCACAATTCGCCTCTGGTAATGGGGTCCGCGATACCTCTGCGCACACGTTCAACGATTCGCGGCAAGCGCAGCAGACCGTGCGATGCACGTCCACGCAACTGCGCTTCCATCAACAAGTCCACCTGTACCCGAGCGTGTTCTAGAGGCACGCCCGCGTTCCCGAGCGCCTCAACGCAAGTTCTGCGCGCCTCATCCACGTTGATAAAGTGTTCACTCATCTTCCGCTCTCCAGAGTCGCGGGACGCTCAACGCGGACTTGATCAGATCCGCGCCTGTTCCGAATCAGCAAAAGCGCAAACCCAGAAAGAAGAGGACCGATGGCCAAACAAAAGAGTGCGAAATTTGTACTGCCCGTAGCGTCTCGCACTGAACCATACACAGCGGGTCCGGCCAGGCCTCCGAGATTTCCGAGTGCGTTAATTAGCGCAATTCCTCCCGCTGCAGCGGTCCCGGTCAACATGCTCGCGGGTATTGACCAGAAGCATGGCGCAAAGGAGAGCTGACCTATCATTGCAACACAAAGCACGACCATCAGCCAAACTGAATGTGACGCTCCGAGGAATTTGCAGATCAGCATGGCGGCCGCAGTCACAAACAGCGTGACACTCGAATGCCAAATGCGCTCGCCGGTACGATCTGAACTAGCGCCCCAAGGGATCATGAACATGAACCCGAGTATGAATGGGATAGCAGTAACCGATCCGATCCACTGGTGGCTCACGCCCATACCCTTCACAATCAATGGCATGAAAAAGAGAAGTCCATAGCCCGCATATTGGTGGCCAAATTGGACGAAGCTTAGAAGCCACACCTTCGGACTTACCAGAGCGGATAGCAACGTGAACGTCTGCTCCTCTTCTTGCTTTTCCTTCTCGACCGCGAGTTGCTTTTCAAGCCACGCACGTGACTCGGAGTTCAACCAACGAGCGTCTTTGGGTCGATCAGTCAAGAATAAAAGAAACAGAAAGGCTGTCAAGATTGATGGTAACGCTTCGACGATAAAGAGCCACTGCCAACCGTCCAACCCGAGTGTCCTTGGCATCCCCATCAGCGCCCCGCCAATGGGCGGGCCGATGATCTGCGCAAGTATACCGGCGGACATAAACCACGCAACGATACGACTGCGATAACGTGCGGGAAACCACCAGGTGATGTAAATCAAAACTCCAGGGAAAAATCCCGCTTCGGCGAGTCCGAGAATAAAACGGACACCATAGAAACTCCATTTGTCGTAAGCGAATGCCGTCAGAGCCGAAACAATTGCCCAACTGAGCATTATTCTGGTGATCCAGATTCGCGCACCGAATCGATTGAGCATCAGATTGCTAGGGACTTCCGCGAGCCAATAGCTTAAGAAAAAAATGCCCGCACCGAAACCCAGTTGAGCGGTCGTCAAGTTAAGGGCTGGCATCATTGCCGTTGCAGCCATGCCGACGTTTGCCCGGTCTAGGTTTGCGCAAAAATACCCGAGCATGAGGATAGGAACAATACGCCAAATGACTCTATGCATTGTTTGCTGTTCAAGTGTCTCCGGAACACCTAAGGGTTCACTTATATTCATTTTGTCTCAATTCGAAAGTCGACTAGGATCTTGGTTCAAACACGTAAGCGGGTGACTTCCGCTTCCAGAAGATCAACTCCGATACCAGGCACGTTCGGCAGGTGAAACAACCCGTCCACTGGACGAGGTGGGTTCGCGAAGATTGCGTGTCGTCGAGCCGATGGATCGTTGAATTCGCAGGGCTTAGTTGCCTGCGCCTGCGCTGCACAAACGTGCATGTTTGCGAGGTGGCCGACTACGGGCTGCGTTTGGTGCGGCACGAGCTCAACTCCATGTGCCTCGCAAAGAGCGGCGCAACGCATGAGTCCGGTAATGCCTCCCATCTTGACGATATCTGGCTGTACCATTCGGACGCCTGCATTGATGAGATCGGCAATGCCAGCAGTCGTGTAGGTTTGCTCTCCGGCTGACACAGTTATATCAAGCTTCTGCGCAAGTGCGCCTAACTCGCGAACGTGATAGTGCTGCAAAGGCTCCTCGAACCACTGGTAATTGAGTTCTTCGAGCACCCGTCCCAAACGCACGGCGCCCCCATAAGAAAACCCATTGTTGGCATCGAAAGCTAGCGGAAAACTGTCACCGACCAAGCGTCGTACGGCACGAACCTTCTCGATGTCACCAGAAATGTCGCGATCAGGCGTAGTTCGGTCGCCGTCCATTCGAATCTTTATCGCAGCTGGGTTGTCCCGCAAACGCTGTTCCACAACACGACAGACTTCGTCGACGGTACGTCGCCCATTTCCACCAATGGAGGCATAAAAAGGTATCGCCGTGCGCCAAGCACCGCCGAGAAGCTTGTAAACAGGCGTAGCTAACGATTTCCCTTTTAGATCCCACAAGGCAATGTCAATAGCAGCTAATGCACCAGTGAGCGCGCCGTCAGGACCCAATTTCATAAGACGATGGAGAAGCTTGTCCTGCAATACCGCATGATCCAATGGATCGGCCCCAATCAATGCAGGTGCTATATCATTCGCGATCATGTCCAGCGAGGCACGCCCTCCCTCCATGGGCGACGCCTCTCCGATTCCGGTCAAGCCGTCATCAGCATGAATACGCACATATGCGCTACGAGTACCCGGCATGTCCTCGGGAGACCACTGGATCTGAAAGCTTTCAACTTTGTCTATTCTCACAAGAATACTCACCTAAAAATTAAACCGGTAACCTCGAATCTATCGGCACTGCAGTTGTAAGCACGGGAACTGCGTTGAACTCCCCCTTGCGACGGCATTCCCTTTGATCGATCCTTCCAGTCCATCGAATTATGGTGATGTACTGATGTAACGCGAATATCAAATCATCCACGCAACTTAAGCCAGACGACGAGTCAAACCTAAGCGAGGAAAAAATAGGGAAACGTAGCCGGCGGCCCAGAAGAGACGAGCATCTACGGTCTGGCAGCACGATCCTCCTCTCATGGAGTCGCTCGGCCACGTCCGCCCCGTTGATACGGAGACAAATCGCGATCCGACACTACCCAAGTCGGTCGTTTAGCGAGTGTCAACCAAGAACAACAAGCCTCCACGATTGCCGCGTCTTTTCAAGCAGATTCATCGTGGGTCGATACATGGCATAAAGACCTTACTCCATCAAAATCGAGTCATAAGTCCGATCGAGACTCCAGTCGTTCCGGAGCTGCCGGGACTCATACCCAGAAGTTTAAGGTTTATCGGCTCTGTCGTATATGCTCCAGACATGTGATTTCTATCCGCTTCAATCCAAAGTGATGTGCGCTTCGACAGATAGTACTTTCCGATCACATAAGCTGTCTGTTTGTGGCCACCGGCTCCCTGGACGTTACCCAGATTATTTGCAATATCGTAGTAGTACGCTGCGGTCAGAGATAAATAAGGTGTTACTTGCCAAACGATCCCTCCTTGAGGCACGGTATCCCGCCGCTGTGACGAGGTGGCATTTAAGCCACTCACAGTAACTCCCAGATAACTCAGATAAACTCTCAGGAGACCAGCGTTCCATTCCGTTCCGACGTAGTAGTCCTGTGCATATTGCGTCGCATCCGGGTTGTAAGTATGTTGATAGCCGATGCCACCTGTGAAAGGCCCCTTGTTATAGCTCAATGTTCCGGAATAGGAGCTGCCCGCACGTTGATTACCTGCTATACCACCGAGCGCATAACTTCCTCCGATGGTTACACCGCTTACATTTGTGGAGTACTTTATCGAGTTGTTAAATCGGCTGTCTCCGGCAAAGAAATTTCCGATGTAAACCGCATCTGGAACGAGTGCACCTTCGGTACCGGAAATCTCATTTGGGTCAAGCAAGATCGCTAAATCTCCGAAAGAACTCAATTGACGGCCCATGGACACCGATCCGTACCGCGAACTAAGACCAACCCACGATCCTCGTGACCAAAGCACATTGCTAGTCGCAAGCGCTCCAGTAGCAGGACTAAAGCTGTTCTCCAGTCGAAAGAACGCCTTGAGTCCCCCGCCGAGATCCTCCTCGCCGACCATCCCAAATCGGCTTGTAACAATGCCATTGGTAAACTTGACGACCGATCCTCCCGTGAGGCCACTTGCATACCTCACGCCCCCTCCAACGATTCCGTACAGGGTCACGCTGGACTGAGCATGCGCGTAGCCCATCACACTCGCTAGAAAAATCGGGAATACATATTTTACTTTCATCTAGTCTCCATTTATTTTGTATAACTTAATTAATGAGATGGCAACGCAGAGATAATTCTTTCATCAACATAAAAATCTGATTCAACTCGTTGTTGCCACCAAGTTTTACAACGAAATGCTATGGCGATAAATTACCCAACGCTTCTCCACATTTTCCACTACTCTTTGCTCTACATCTCATTTGACGCGCCGCTGCTGGCACGGATGTCGTTGTGCCCGGTCGGTTCGACGCTGTGCGGTTACCTCCAATCCACTACGATTACCTCATGATCGAGTATCTGGTCTACTTGGAATACGAGAAAATCCCCTCGTTGTTCAACATCTGCGGTCTTTCCAGCGACCCGGAATTCAACAGATGCAGGGGCATCGGCTTCCTGCCGTGTGCGCACATACACAGAAACTGGGCCGACAGGGATCAATTGATCCTGAGACCCGGGAACACGTGATGCATGAGCCCGGCTGTTCAGATGGAGAATCTGTCGATTTCCTTGTGAATAAAGAGTCGGGATTACGAGACCGTGTGAATTCTCAAGTTTGACGAAACAAGAGTCGTCGATCGCCCATTTCACTGCATTCGCAATCAAGGCACCATGATCACGATGGTCATCTCGTCCGAAGCACCGATCGACATCGGCGGCGATCCACACAAGCTTCCCACCCGTCTTCGTTTCCCGTATAGCGAGAGCCGGCATTTCCGTTCTGGGTATACGCATCCACACGGTCTCGGGCGGAAAGACTGGGAGGTCAGGGACGAACGTCGCCAGAACGGAAACGTCCTGGTCGACGTGTATGTGAGGAAGGAAGCCCCCGAATGGAAGAATGTCTGTTTCATCCATTCCGCCCAGAATCGGGTGGCGTTGATCCGTAGTCATCGGCGCAGATTCGTCGTTAGGTCCATAAACCTGACAGCGAAGCTCTGGTGTCAAGCGCAGGTACGAGTGCCTCTCGAAGTTTTCATGGCTCGGATCCGCAGGCAACGCCGGCAACTCTCCGCCCTCATGACCCTCCAAACGATGGACGCCAAACGTTTCAGCGAGTCCGTAGTCATCTCGCCGGATACCATTCTCGTCCATAAGACTCGTATCACCTGTCACGATGACTGACCCACCATTCTCGATGTACGCCTTCACTGCATCAATCTGATCGACGGACATTGCCACGATGCTTGGAAGGATCAACAGGGAGAATCGCCCGGTTGCCTTTGAGATTTCATCAACATGGATTGGAAGATATGTGATTGCGGACTTGTTGAGGGCATTGATCACTCCGCGATAAGGATTCAACGCCTTGTCTTGTGATTTGTCCTGGCCGTAGAAGTCTTGGTTTGTCTGAGACCACACTACACCAACATCGGCTTGCGGTGTCCGATTCACGAGAATCTCGGCGTTCGCTCGGTGCCAATTGAAGATCTTCTCGGCGTATTTATATTGTCGGCGATCTTCGTGCGACGAACCGATATGATGCCACCAAGGTTGAATCCCACCAGCGAAGGCGGCGGCGGACCACATCTGAACTTCAGCTTCCGGCATGGACGAGAGGCGAAAGATCGGCTCTCCAAGTAGATATTGGGGCATGCTCTCTGGAATCAGCTTGTCCCACCCAGCAAGTTCGTGCAGACGTAATCCGCACTCTGTGTTCTGCTCGAAACTGTCGCGCTTACTGCGGCGCTGATGATCGAGCATGACAATTTTCGCGCGTGACAGGAGTTGTCTAAGATCGCTGAAGCGGTTCGCATTTACCGCCAAATCACCACTGATCATTCCACTCCAAGTGCAATCCGGTCCTCCGGCCTCTTTCGTCGTAGCGTTATTCAAATCCCAAAGCTCAACGCGGCGCGCGTAGCTCCACTGAATCCACTTACGGTAGTTTTTATCTTCCCAATTGGCACTGGTTGGGAGACTGAATCCGTTGCTGAATGCGCCGAACCCTCGCTGACAATATTTGCAATAGCAAACACTCTCGCGCGTCAATCCATACCAGCTGTTATCGGCGAATCCATCCGGACGAACCCTCTCGATAACCTCCTTGATGACGCCAGGCAAGTACTCGGTATAGTACGGCGAATTAATGCACGTTACAAACTTGTCCCCGCGAGTGTATGGATCACCACTCAGGTCGACGCAGATCCAATCCGGGTGCTCTCGGAAGAAGTCTTCGCCAACGCAATTTGAATCCATTCTTGCGATAACTTGTAGACCGTCCTCGCGGGCGGCCGAAACGATTTCGCCCAGGAGATCCCGCTCCCCCAAGGTGTGAGCTCGTCGATGCAGCGGAAATTTGGATGGATAATAGGCAACGATTCCACCCGCGTTGACAATTACACCTTGAATACGCGTTTTTCGCCAGTGTTCACGCCACCAAACTGCGTCGTATCGCATCGGATCGATCTCGACTAAGTTTGTCTGCCCCCAACGAAGGGCGTTTCTATACCAAGGCTTTTCTGTCATTTGGATTCCTAAATTCCCTGTTACTACGGGTGGTTTGGTCTAGATAGAGTTCAGACTATCGGTTAAAAGTTGATATAATGGTCTTATGTAAACGTTAACAAGACGCGCAGACCCTTCGCTGAGTGATCTAAGGAGACTTCGATACCCGCCAAACAGGTGAGATCAGACTCTTATGCCAGTCACCACAGCTTCAATCTCTTTCTCGTCGATACTGCTGTTTAGATACTGGAACATGAGGAACGCACCGAATGCAGTGACCACGCCACCGATAATGAAGCTTGTTTTAAATGATCCAGTAGCGTCAACCGACCAACCGGTTATGAGCGGAGAAATTGTCGCCCCTATATAACTTGCGAAGTTGATCGATGTTATTGCCGACGCGACTATTCGTTTCGGATAGAGAACCGATCCCGCTGCCCATACAGCAGTGGCGACAACGGAGCACAAACATACAGCGCAAGACCCAAATACGAGCGCGACGACTGCATTTTTTGAGAACGCTACACCAAACGTAGCAATGGCCAACGCGCACATGCCTATGACTATCGGAGTCTTGCAACTGACGAGACGGGTCGCCCCACGCCGCTCCAAGCGGTCTGTCCATAAGCCTCCCAAGAACGACCCAAGGATGCCGCATCCGAACGGAATAGAGGCGTAGATTCCGGTTTTGCCAACAGTCATGTGAAATTCAGTCTCGAGATATAGCGGGAGCCATCCAACGTAAAGCCATATTATCCAGCCCAATGTGAGAGTCCCTATCATCAGCGCCCATGTGGTCTTGAAGAAGTAAAGCGCCTTCCAATGACCAAAGGAGATTGGAACTGATGAGGATTGCGGGGGCTCGCCCTCGGAAATTAACGCCCGCTCATCGTCGGATAGATTTGCCTCGTCGACGTCCCGATACACTGCGAAGTAGATCACAGCGAGAAAGATTCCGACCACTCCCATTGCGACGAACATATAGCGCCACCCGAAATGGAGCATCAATGGCGTGAGCAAGAGCGGCGCAATAAAAGCCCCAACCGACCCTCCTGAAGTGTAGACAGCCAATGCAAGGCCTCGGTTTTTAATAGGGATCCAAGTGGCAATTGCTTTTGCGTTCGCCGGGGCATTTGGCGCTTCCGTTATCCCTAGCAGGAAACGAGAGATGAGCAGCTGTGTAAATCCACTGACGC
Organism: Paraburkholderia sp. Cy-641; assembly: GCF_011752945.1. NCBI lineage: Bacteria > Pseudomonadati > Pseudomonadota > Betaproteobacteria > Burkholderiales > Burkholderiaceae > Paraburkholderia > Paraburkholderia sp. Cy-641. The sequence continues at coordinate 31,067 of NZ_VWWM01000051.1, read as the reverse complement.
AGCCGCCCGCGAGTTGAGCGATTGACCACAGGAAAATGGCTACACTGGCAAGCTTTCGCACACCGAGACGGTCGATGAAGTAGCCGGCTGGAATGTTAAATACGGCGTACGCAATCGACCACATAGAGAGCAACGCACCGATTTGTGTTGCCGATAGCCCTAAGTCGGCACGGATGTGGATCGCCGCGATACTGAGCGTCGCACGATCAAGGTTTTTTAAAATACTCGTGATCAGCGCTAGCAGTACAAAGGTGACCTGCATCCTTCTAACGCGCTGGCGCATATGCTGTTCCCTTGTACTACTTGCTTCGCCCTCTATGTAATCCATTATCCGTTTGTCTCCATAATATCGTCCCTCTCGTGTCGCGCGGCCGGCGAGAGGCCACTGCGCATCGGGGTCCGACTTTTGTGTAATGCGAGGTCAGTACACCATCCTGCCAGCCTTTAGCGAGGTGGGTCGCGTGCGGAGTGACGAGTGCATTCGCGGCGTGACAGATAGTGAACTTCTAGTACCTAACAAAGACCGATAGGTGAGCGTTACCGAAACGGTACCAAGAAGTATATGAGCTGCGAGAGAGAAGGGGGAAAGACGACTTTTGGCTACCGGATATAAAGAAACGCTCTATCCGTTGATCACCCAACCCGACGCTTCCCCATGTGGTGAACAACGCGTTCGTCGCTTACGGAGCTTCGTGAAGGTTAGGTTGTTAGGTCTGCTTAGCGTGTGCCTATAAGCGATCCGAGGTATTGTGCGAGATGAGGTGATCAACGCCAACCCACGTGCCAGCGTCTTGTAACTCAGCGACAAGCGCGATCATGATGGCCCGGACTGCGTGAGTTGCGGCCTGTGTAGGCACAGAACTGTTCCAACATAAAGTTCCACACCGGAGAATTTCCGGGTTGACAACCTTTTTAACAGGCGTATCGCTTTTGAGACGACAATTCGCCAAAGTTGCTGCGGGGAAGAACACGCACGCATCTCCTCCTTCCGCTATATTGACTAAGGTAGGTACAGACTCGATCTCCGCAACGATGTTGAGACCGACGTTTGCTTGATCGAACGCCTGCTCAAGAAGCACGCGTAGCCCATTGGTACGTCCCGGAGCTACAATTGGTATCCGGTCCAGAAGTGGAAGCTGACACTCATTGCCATTTACAGCTAGACCACGAAGATGCTGGCCAATCACGTAGAAATTTTCGTTGAACAACGGTTGTCCCGATATGCCAACGCTTTCGGTTCCGTGAAATAAGATTGCAAGATCAACTCTGCCCTCAGTGAGCAATTCATAATTCTTGGAACTCACGTTGTCGTAAATCTGCAATCGAATGTCCGGATACGTGCGTCGAACATGGCGAAACAAGGGAGCTGCCAGAATTGCAGCGACTGACCTAGGAAGCCCGATTGACACTGTACCTGATTCACTACCCATACCCTCCTTCACTTCTTTGCGAATCAGTTCCATGCCCCGTAGTACGTCGCGAGCGAGACGATACAAGGTCTTGCCTGCCTCCGTGGGTACGACCCCTTGGGGACTTCGGATCAGTAATTGCACGCTCAGATCTTTCTCAAGGTTCAGCATATGCTGACTTAGCGAGGGCTGCGCCACGAAGAGACGCTCGGCCGCCCTAGAAAGACTGCTCGAATCGACGATCGAGACGAAATATTTCAACTGCCTTACATCCATAGATACCTCAAGTGTTGCGGTGACCACCGTATCCCGATGAATGAATACACTTCAGACATCAAGTATTTCACAGGCGAACTCCCATGGCCATCAATGGTGCTGTGTTTAGCGGAAAGGCCTGCTAGGAGACCACGCCAAGCCAGACGGGCGCCGCAATTCAGAAACACGCGCATCCGAGCGATCGCTTAGCGGCCTGGACGTCGATCATCGAACGCTGCAACCGGCCCAGCAGCGCCTTTGCCTTCTCAAGACGCAAGTCGAGCGAACCCGCATCGCATACATCCCGTTCGAAGCGAGCGATCTCCGTAATGTTCGCCCACTCGTCGACTTCGGTCTGAACCACAATCTGCACGCGGATTTGCATCGCAGCCTCCCGCTCCGCGCGTCGAGCGGGCGATGAGTTTACCGCGCAAGAATCTGCAGCCGCTCATTCGCTGCACACCAGTCGAAACCCCGCTCCAGCCAGACCTGCCATTCGTCGGCCTCAACGCGTAGATCGTTCACGTCAATCTGGCCCCCAAGCAACGTCTCGATCCACCTGAAAAATGCGTGCTCGCCACGAACTTCCAGTGCGTTCATGTATCTCTCGAGGCCTCCGACGTCTTCTGGCTGGCAACGCCCGAAATGCTCGACGCAGCAGGTAGCGACCTTGACCGCTGGTTGCACGTGCACCGCTCGACGCGCACGTCATGAAGCCATGACGAGATGAAGTCGTACAGGTAGGTAAAGCGCCCATGTTCGTACAGGCCAAACGCCGCCAGTGGAAGGGCATCTGGGCCACCGAAGAACTGAAGCGCACCGTGGCGATGGCCACCATAACGCCGTCCGCGAACGATGAACGATGGAGGTGTTCGTTATCCCAGCCCATCGCGAATTGCATGATCTGATCCAGTTGCGCAATCGTGATTTGCTCGGGAATCAACACTCGACACCAGATCGGCGGCCCGACGTCGCGTAGGCTGATTCGCAGTTAGAGGACGAAAGGCAGATCGGTTCACCTTATCGATCACGTGCTCAATGTCTTTTTGATCAGGGACGGCCAACTGGCCCACGATCTCGACATGGCGAAGCTGGATAGGACGATGCACGGTCTTGTGCTCACCCGGAACACCACCACACAACGCAGCAGCGCCAAGACTCGCAGCCTTTGGGACCGCGATCAGCGTCTCTTCCATTATCGCTTCCGTCTTATGATATGAATTCTCAAACTATGCTGCTGATGGAGCAGTACCGGAGAGTTTCCAAGCCATGTCTCATGACCATATCGTGATTGGGCAACTCGACTACTTCCAAGTGAGTCTATCGACAGATGGGCCGGTTTCAAAATATGAGATCACGATACCGCCATCATGAAAAACTATGATTAGATATGGACGCTGGAGTGTCGCGGACAAATAGTCATGGTGCTCGTACAGGATGTCTGCCAGGCCGTTGCCGATGTAGGGCACGAAGGCTCTGCCTAGCTCGGCCGCCGGCACCGCAAATTCAGCGTTGTGGCGCGGCAGGTACACTCGTTCGAGATACGCATTGACCTGCGGCATGTCGGTGATGCCGGCCTTGGCGAGTTCGCGGGGAAGCGTTCCTGATGCGTGCCGAAGGCGCGCTCGGAGCACCCGCGCGCTTCCTCGCGAATACGCCGCGATGTGTTCGATGCCCAACTGCGTGAGCGCTCGACCGAACTGCGTCGAGTGATCGGGATCGACCTTACCGCCGGCCTCGGGCGTATGGAAATAGTGGCCGCCGCGGTCCAGTGTAGAGCGCGCAGAACAGACCGTGGCGGGCGATGGTCTGGCCCACGCCGTGGAAGCTGGATGCCGTGCCTTCTTCTTCGCAGAAAAACATCGACAGGTGCTCGCCAGTCGCATCGTCCAGCATCACCACCAAGTCCCAGTCGTGTCCGGCCACCCATTCATGGCGGCTGGCGTCCTGATGGATCAGCATGCCCAGCAGCGGCGCTCGATCGCGCTTCTTGCCGTGCTTGCCGCGCGCTTTCGCCCGCTTGACAGTGCAGGCCTGCTGCAAATAGTTCTTCACCCACGTGGAACTACGCGTGCCGCCGTGCTCGCGTCGATACCAGTTGTAGAAATGCCGCACGTTCCAGCCCGGGTAGTCACGTCGGTAAAACTGACCAACTGCGTGATCTCATCCACCGGGGCGCATCGGGGCGACACCTGCTCTAACCGCTTGTTGAGCAAGCCGTCCAGCCCCTAGGCCTCGTAACGTCCGATCTGCCAACGAAACGTCCGCTCGCACACGCCCAGCAAGCACGCCGCTTCCTCCTGCGTCAGACGCCTGTCTTGCCAGTCTGCATAGACCTCTTCGAATCTCATCTTCCGGGTTTCCTGTAGCAACCTTGCCCGGCTCATGGGTACCTTCATCCCCCATCCAAAAACCGGACACATTACGTGCTACTCAACCGGACAATTCATTTGCTCGCGACAGATATGGGAGTTGGAGTCGGAGGTAAGAGTTCGGTACGGTATAAAAGAGGTAGTCCAAAATCAAGCCAGTCGTTACAGTTGCGGACTCATCCATCCGCCAGCAGTGTTGGCTCAGCCGGTGTCGCGACTTTCCGGGGTGGCTACTGCCGGCGGCCAGATATCGGCTAAATCGCACCGCTAGACGGACTTGATTTCGGTAGCGCAGACTTCAATCTCGGGCTAGCTGCAATGCGGTACACCCACTCAATAATTTCCTCCCCCACGAAAGCTGCCTTTTAACCCGGGATCGCCTGTTGGCCGAAGACGGAGGGTTGAGTAGACAGCGAGAAGCACGCCGACATCGGCGCTTCAAGCATTCGTGGAACCAGGGTTCGTCACGGTCACAGCTCATGTAACACACACGTTCGTTGCGTATAAGCAACAATGAAATTGGGCCGCAACGCGAACTCGCCGCCGTCCCAGTAGGCTCGATTTTTGTAACGGCTACGCATAGGTCTGTAAGCGACGATGTAGTACATCAGCTAGTACATTCCTCCACGGAATTCGAATAAAAATCTTTTAATACAGTTATTTACAAGAATGAAGCGAGTCCTCTCCTGGGCACCAACGGTTGTTCCGGCGTAAGCCGCAGTAGTTCGAGAAACCCCGTAAGATTAAAGTCTTACGGGGTTTTTTGTTTCCGTGGACAGCCGTCATATACCGGTGGCATCGGCGATTTTTGCGTACACTCTTTCTTGCGTATACACGGAATCGAGGTACCGAGCGATGCCCAAACACGCCGAACCGAAGTCCGAAGTAGTGTTTCGCGTCGCCAAACCGCGCGAACGCCCTTACCTGCTCTCGGACGGTAACGGGCTTGCCCCGCGCATCTGGCCGGACGGAAGCAAAACGTGGCTGCTCCGTTATCGTCGCCCGAGTACGGGAAAGGAGAACTTTCTCAGTCTTGGTCCCTATCCCGAAGTTACACTCGTCGACGCGCGCAAGTCAGCTGCGATTACGCGTAGTCTCGTGCGTGATGGTACTGATCCGGTCGAGCATCGCAGATGCCGAGGCCGCTGCACGCAAACGGATCGCTGAAGGAGCGTTCGGTCTCGTCGCGGAGAATTGGCTCGCGTTCAAGCGCAAGGAGTGGGCCGACGAGACTTACCGCAAAGCGGAGTTCGTAGTTCGGCAATACCTGATCCCGCCATTACGCAGCAAGCCCATTTCGACGCTCGCGACGTCGGAAGTCAAACCGGTGTTGGAAGCAATAGCGGCGCATGCCCCCAATCTCGCAACGAAGGCTCGCCAATACGTCGGCGGCATCGTGACGTATGCGATCCACCATAGCCTGCGAGACGACGGTGTTCCGTTGTCGCTGCGCGGCGTCATCCCGCGACACGAGAAAGGCCACATCCCGGCGATTACGAAACCCACCGAGATCGCCTCGCTAGTGCAAGCCATCAATACCTACAAGTCGCCGATTACCAGGGCCGCACTGAAACTGACCATGCTCACGAGCTTACGCCCCGGCGTGGTCGCATCTGCACCGTGGGACGAAATTGACCTGAAAGCGGGCGAATGGCATGTTCTGGCCGTGCGGATGAAGATGCGCCACGACCATATTATTGTGCCTCTACCCAAGCAAGCGGTTGCGTTGCTCGGCGAATTGCAGTCGCTTACAGGCCGCGGACACTATGTGTTTCCGTCTCCGGCTCGTCAGAAGACTCCGCATTTACATCGCGACGCGTTAAGCAAGGCCCTGCGCGAGATGGGTTTCCAGGGAAAACACGCTACTCATGGGTTCCGCGGCATGCTGCGGACCGTTGGCCGGGAGCAACTCGGCATCGACATCGATGTTCTCGAAGCGCAACTCGCACACGCGAAACGAGGCGACGTGCAGAAGGCCTATGACAGGACAACTTTCGACGACAATCGTCGCCGCGTGATGCAGGAGTGGGCGGACTATATCGACGGGCTATGCAGAACAACGCCAGCCGGTGGCGCAGTCGATTGAAACTGCTGTTCCGTCACCCTCCAGATTTGTCCTCCCTGCCCCCGCTTGCCGTAAAACTACTCAACCCGACACGGCCCTCCGCTACGTTTGCCACGATCCGGTGCCACATGCATCAGTGACTTGCCCTTCTGCACGACTAACCGATTCACATCCGCGAGATTTGCACCAGATCCCTGCCGTGCGAGCGGCTCCTGAACGTCGCCGATAGCGCGATCTAGAACCGAACGTTGTCCGAGCCTTTGAGCCCCAGCATCGCCCGCGCTTCGTCCGGCGTTGCCACATCGAGCGCAAGCCCTGCCAAAATCTTGCACACCTGCTCAACCTGAGAAGCGTTGCTTTTCGCGAGTTCGCCGGGGGCGATCCAAAGCGAGTCCTCAAGCCCCACGCGCACGCAGGATGCCTGAGCCGCGCCGATCGCGGCGAGGCGCATCTGGTTGCGTCCCGCACCGAGAATGGACCATACGTAGTCGGCGCCAAACAGCCGGTCGGCCGTCCGCTTCATATGCGCAAGGTCTTCGGGATGCGAGCCGATCCCGCCAAGCAGCCCGAAAACGCTCTGCACGAAGAATGGCGGTTTGACGAGCCCGCGATCGACGAAATGCGCGAGATTGTAGAGGTGCGATGTGTCATAGCACTCGAACTCGAAACGCGTACCCTGCGCACTGCATGAGGTGAGAACCGTTTCGATATCGGCGAACGTGTTGCGAAAGACCAGATCGCGGCTTTTCTCGAGATGCTCGCGCTCCCATGCGTGATCGAATTGCGCATATCGGTCCAGCATCGGATACAGCCCGAAATTCATCGACCCCATGTTCAGCGAGGCCAGTTCCGGCGCGAAGTGCAGCGCTGGCCTCAGGCGCTCCTGCACGCTCATGTGCGGACTGCCGCCGGTCGTAATGTTGACGACCACGTTGGAGCGTCGCCGGATCTCGCCCAGAAACGCACCGAATGCTTCAGGGTCCTGAGTCGGCCGCCCGTCGGCGGGGTTCCTTGCATGAAGGTGGACGATCGATGCGCCCGCTTCGGCAGCGTCCACCGCCGCCTGCGCGATCTGCTCAGCAGTAACGGGCAGATACGGCGACATCGTGGGCGTATGAATGGATCCCGTGACCGCGCAGGTAATGATGACCTTCTTTGAATGATTCATGGATGTTCTTCCAGACAGTTTCGTCGTAAAGCGATATCGATGCGCGCGAGCACGCTAATCGTCGTGATCCACATGGAGCGCTTCGAGAAACCTCGACACCAGGTTGTATGCTCCGACCGTCGCGGTCACTTCGACAAGTTCCCGATCATCAAAGTGACGCCGTACAGCCGCGAAGATGTCGTCCGGCACGTGCACGTTTTTCGTCATCGAGTCGCAGTAGGCGAGCACCGCCCGGTCGCGGTCGTCGAATCCGTTCAGACGGCCCATTCGCAACGCGTCGATTTCTTCCTCGCTCACGCCAACGGACAGCGCAATAGGACGATGCTGCTGGAATTCGTAGTCGGCGTCGTTGATGACCGCGATACGCATGATGATCATCTCGCGTACCCGCGCGGGCAGCGAAGAACGCTGGCGAATCGCGGTCAGGAACGAGAGCCAGCCCTCGCAAACGGGCGGGCTGTGCAGCAGCATGGAATAGAGATTGAGCATCCGGCCGCGCTCGGCGACGATGCGATCGACCAGCGGCGCGATTTCACCGGCGCTGAGATCGGGATAGGGAATGCGTGCCATGGAAACTCCGTATTGAGTTGCAGAAAGGGGCGAAATGCGCAAGCGCCGTTTCGCGTCAGTCGCAGCGCGCGCTCATGCCGCCGTCTACGACGATTTCGGTGCCCGTGATGAAACGGGCCTCGTCCGACGCGAGAAACAGCGCGGCGTTGGCCGTGTCCCGGCCATCGCCCATGAATGGCATCGGGATGCGTGCCTTACGCTTGCTCAGCAGCAATTCAACATCGCCGCCGGTCTGGTTGCGGGCGACCGTCGTGTCGACCAGCGGCGTATGCAGCAGCCCTGGCACCACCGAGTTCACGCGGATATTTTTTTGCGCGTACTCGACCGCCACGACACGCGTCATCTGGATCACGCCGGCTTTGGCTGCCGCATAACCGACCTGCGCAGCGCCCGTCCAGCGAATGCCCGACGTCGAAGCGATATTGACGATCACGCCGGCGCCCTGCTGCTCCATCACCGGCAACACGTGCCGGCACATCAGGTAGGTTGTCGTCAGGTTCAGCTCCAGTTGCTTTTCCCACTGCGCCTCGCTCAGCTGCACAGGCCCCCCTGGCGCCGGCGCCCCCACGTTGTTCACGAGCACGTCGATGCGGCCCAGGCGCGCCGTGCTTTGCGCGACGAGTTGGGCGATCGCCCCGCTGTCGGTCACGTCGCACTCGTATGGCGTGACCTGCCCTCCCGACTGCCGGATCAGCTCCAGCGTCTCATCCATCGATGCGAGGTCGCGATCGATCGCGACGACATGCGCGCCCTCGGCGGCAAACCGTACAGCGATTGCGCGCCCATTGCCCCATCCGGGTCCGATGCATCCAGCGCCCGTGACGAGCGCGATCTTGCCTTCCAGCCTTCCTGCCGAGTTCATTGCGTTTCCTCCAAACTAGCTGCGCTTGCGTAAAACAGAAATGCTGTGCTTCGCGAACGAGAAGCCGCGTACGCACGCATATCCGGTCAGAATCGGTGAATCATCCCAAGCACGCCTTCAAACAGCGAGTTGTAGCCGTTAAAAGACTGGGTAAATCCGCTGGTCGACGCCAGCTTCGTCCACTGGCCGCTCAGGTGGTTGTAGTTGAATCCGGTATAGAGGTCCGTCCGCTTGGAGACGTGATAGAACAGAATGGGGCCGGTGGTAATTCTCGCGCCCTCGCCTGCCGCGTGATGCAAGATATCGACGTAGACCGCATCGCGAATTTCCCATGCCGGGCTGAACCGGTACGCTGCGCCCAGCGACATCGAATCGTTCCGGTAATCCGCCGGATAAACATGGCTGTAAATATATTGCGCGTACAGTGCGGCGTTGCTGAGCGTCCAGGTCGCGCCGGCCATGAAAATCTTTTGCAAGCTTTGTGGAATGGCAATGCCGAAATACGTGTTCCCGTACCCGCTATTCGCCGGTACTTCGCCGCCGATGTCGTTGACGATCTGGTACGCGACGCCCACGCTGAGCGCGCCGTTGTCATAGCCGACACTCACCGCCGGCGACGAATTGCGATGGATGTCACCGGCCACGCCGCCAAACGTGTAAGCCCCGTTCAGCCTGAATCCGTGAAAGTTGTCCGAGCTGTACTGCACGGTGTTGTCGAGCCGCGCGCCGCCCACCAGCCCGGCCGCCTGGAACCCCCAGGTCGCCGCATAGTTGGCGAATGCGAATGTGTCGTGCGACGCACCCATTAAATAGGCGAGCAGATATTGCCTGCCGAACGTCAGCGTGCCCCAGCCCGTTTTCGACAGCCCGACAAAGGCTTGCCGCCCGAATATGCGGGTTTGCCCGCTCGGCGTGGGAAACGCCATGGCGCCCGTATTCGCAATGAAGCCCGACTCCAGCGTGAAGATGGCCTTCGTCCCGGCGCCCAGATCTTCGACGCCGCGCAATCCCCAGCGGCTCCCCAAAATCGCACCGCCCGTACCCATCGTGATGTTGTGACCACCGGACGGCGTCTGATGGTTGTCGTACCGGATCGCTTCGTCAATCAACCCGTAAAGCGTGACCGACGACTGGCTCCACGCGCTCGAAGCATAAAGACTCAATGCCACTGCCCCGATCATGTAACGTATTTTCATGGCAACGCCCTGCCTCCGATGATCTGTTCCGCTACGGTGGTTCATGCCATCTTTTAAGTTCGCATGACTAAATAATCTATACTCTGAACCCCACCGAATCCGCACTACCGTCGCTCTTTAGCGCTCAGTGACTGACATTGACCGCGCCTTGCTGATCCTGTGCCCCGAAGCTCGCGCCATCGCCCACTGTCTCCTCCAGGCGCAATCCGCTCGTCTCGATTTTCAGTAGCCAGACCATCACCGCCAACAGCAACTGGATGCCCACCACCGACCCGACCACCATGTTCACGCCGCCCACCGTGAAGAGCCAGAGCACGAAGAACTGGCACAGCGCGCTGGCCGCGCGGCCAGCCGTGCCGCAAATGCCGCTGCCACGCAGCCGGTACGGCGTTGCGAACAGCTCCGGCACGTAGGCGCCCTGGCCGACCGCCACCAGAACGTAGATTCCCGCAACGAGACAAAAACCGGCGAACAGCAGCGCCGTGCTCGACGTCGTGTGCTGGTAGGCCAGCCCGATGACGGCCGTTGCGAGCGCCGCGCCAATGATCGCCGGGCGCCGGCCCAACCGGTCCGCAACGAATATGCCGATAATCGTGCCGGCCGGCGCGCCGAGCGACATGACCGTGCTATAGGTCAGCGACTTCACGATATTGAAACCCTGGTGCACGAAAAACGACGGCAGCCAGTTGATCAGCCCGTAGATGCTGTATCCGATCGTCACCATGATCAGTGAGCCGACAATCGTGCGCCACACCACCGGCGTCCTGAAGAGCACGCCGAGCGGCACGGCCTCGGGCTGCACGGGATCTTCGCGCAGGTAGTCGGGCAGAGCATGCTTGCGGGCAACGGAAGATTCGATCGCCTCCAGCACCGCCTGCGCTTCGTCGAAGCGCCCCTGGCTGACGAGCCAGCGCGGCGACTCGGGCATTTTCTTGCGCATCAACCAAACGATGCCGGCGGCCACCCCGGTGACCGCGAACATGTAGCGCCAGCCGAAAGCCGGAATGATCCACAGGCTGGCCAGTGACGCAACAAACACCGCTGAATTCGCAAAAAGGGAAAGCGCGGCCAGCAGCCGGCCGCGATAGCGGGGCGGCACGAACTCAGAGAGCATGGCGTACGAGACGACGATCTCGGCCCCCATGCCAATTCCCATGATGAACCGTAGCGCGATGAGCCAGTACATGCTCGGCGCGAAGGTCGCAGCAATCGACGCGCCACCGAAAATGAGCAGATTGAGCTGATACGAAAAGCGCCGGCCAAAGCGGTCGCCGAGCACACCCGCGCACCACGCGCCCACCGTCAGGCCGGCGAAGGTGAGTGTTGTAAACCAGGCATTCAACTCCAGCGTCGACCAGCCGGATTTGAGCAGCGTGCCGGTGACGACACCGCCCAGATAAACGTCGAACGCATCGAGAAATAACCCGGTTCCGATCAGAAAAAACAGGCGCCAGTGAAAAGCGCTCAGCGGTAATCTGTCGAGCCGCGTCGCGGCATAAACCGTGTTCTGCATTTTTGTCTCCTGAATTTATTTTATGTATTCGGATAACCGTCCGTTCCCGCCGCAAAGTTAGAGATCGCTCACTTCGACTGGTAGCTCCAGCAGCAGGAAGCTGAACGATTTGCCATGAAAATCCAGATTCAGCGAAGCGTTCACGCCGCCCTCCAGCGCATCGTGGATCACGAAATTGAGACCCTGGAGCGCGGGGATCTCGAAACGCTCGACCGGGCCCCGGAATAGATCCGGCCAGGCTTTCGCGATGCGCTCCGCCGTCAAGGAAGCCTTGATATCTTCGTAATGCTTAGGGTCATAAGGCCAGACCGAGACACAGGACACATTGCCCTTGTCGCCGGTACGGGCCGACGCAATCTCACGGAGCGGAACCGTTCTTTTCATGACTGCAACACCTCCACCTTCGTCTCGATAGAATCGCGGCCGACATACACGGCCTGTGTCGTGACCGAAGCATTGACACTGCCCCGGTAACCGCCGCCGCCCGCGGGCCCCGCAACCCACAGGCTTTCGACTTCGGACAGAAGCGTCTGCGCCATGTCGCGGCTACCGGTACGCATCGCCGCCCGCAAACGCACGTCCTGCGTCTCGACCGGCCGGCGGATGGCGGTAGCGTGCAGCGCATTCACGCCGATCAGATCGAGGCGGATGCGTTCGTCGCAGCCGTGAACGTTGCGCATGCGCTCTTCGACGATTGCCGCTGCGAGCTGCGCGCGCTGCACCGCGCCAGGGCCGGCATAGCTGAACTCCGCCTCCGCCAGGAAGCCGCCGTCGAAGCCGACGATCGCCTTCAGCCGGTCGGGACGCGCGCGTCCTGTTGCACCGCTGACAGCGACCCGGTCGCCGCCGGTATCGTCGATGCGGACGTTGGAAAAGTCGGCGGTCACGTCAGGCGTGAGATACGCGCTCGGGTCATGCACCTCGTAAAGCAATTGTTCTTTCACGGTCAGGTCGGTGACGCATCCACCGGTCCGTTCCAGCTTCGTAATGACGGCGCTTCCGTCGGCATCGACCTCGGCAAGCGGAAAACCCACGTACGCGAGATTTGGCACGGTTTTATACGGCGGGTCGGCAAAGTAGCCGCCCGTGACCTGTGTGGTGCATTCGAGCAGATGGCCCACGGCCGTGCCCGCCCCGAGCGTCGCCCAGTCGTCGAGCTTCCAGCCGTAGCGATGCGCCAGCGGCGCGAGAAAGAGCGAGGGATCGGCGACGCGTCCGGTGATCACGAGGTGGGGTTCCGCGTCCAGCGCCGGAAGAATGGCTTCCGCGCCCAGATACGCGTTCGCGCCGACAAGGCGCAAGCCGGACTCGCCAACCGTCCTGCCGATCTCGGGCAAGAACGTCGCATCGGAAATGCGGGCAGTCACGTCGTCGCCCTCGACCACGGCCACGCGAATGCGCAGGCCCATCCTGCGAGCGGCCTCAATCGCGACGTGGGCTGCGGCCCGTGGATTCGCGACCCCCATGTTGGTGACGATCGTCGTGCCGTACGCCATGCAGGCGGGAAGCACCGCGTTCAGCCGCTTCTCCAGCAGCGGGTTGTAGCCACGGGCCGAGTCCTGCGCCCGCTGCAAATGCCCATAGGCCAGCGTGCGCTCCGCCAGGCACTCGAATATGAGGTAGTCCAGATTGCCGCGCTCGGCGAGATCGCGCGCCGGATCGATCCGGTCTCCGGCAAAGCCTGCCCCAGCGCCGATACGCACCACTTGTCCCGCCATGTCATGTCTCCTGTTTCGGCAAATTTTGTTCCGAAAATCAATATTCGTTCTTATTTCGGAACATTAAACCGCACGAGTTCAGGAACCGTCAACAAGTTTTGTTCCGAATTTTATATTGACGTCCGATATCGGAATGCCTAGCATGAAAATACAAGCTGGCGACCCGGCCACCGGCCACCGCCGTTCCGAAAACACCGAGCCTGTGTGAACCGGCCCTCCCGACCCAAGACCATGACCGTCAATCGAACGCCACCCCGTGCGAACCCACTCGGATTCCGTCGAGATATCCAACCGCCGTCCTTCGCGGTTCCGCCCGGTGCGTGCGACACCCACATGCACATCGTCGGACCATTCGGGCAGTACCCGTTGCGCGAAACGCGCTCGCTGCAACCGCCCGAGTCGACGCTGGGCGACTACCTCGGCATGAAGCGTGCAACCGGCATCGAACGAAACGTGATCGTCCAACCGAGCTTCTTCGCGAAAGACAACGCGTGCACGCTGGACTCGGCAGAGCAAATGGGCGAGCATGCCCGCGCGGTGGTCGTGGTCGAGCCGGACGTCGATGAAGATACGCTCGCCGCCATGCATGCGCGCGGCGCACGAGGCGTGCGGCTCCAGCGCGTCGTGGCGGGGGGAACGAGCGTGGATGAGATCGCTGAGATCGCCGCGAAAATCCAGCCGTTCGGCTGGCATGTCCAGCTTTTCATCGATTCTGAGGATATCGAAGCACTCATCCCCCTGTTGCGGCGGCTGCCCGTGCCGGTCGTGTTCGATCACATGGCGCATGTGTATCAGGGAAGTTCGATGACATCACCGGGCTTTCGCGGCCTTCACGATCTGCTCTCTGAAGGCAAGGCGTGGGTCAAGCTCTCGGCATGGCGTTTCTCGCCCGACGACGAACGCGCCCGCGCGCTCGTGTCCATCAATGCGCAACGGGTTTTGTGGGGCAGCGACTGGCCGCACGTCTCGTACGAAGAGGACGTTCCGGACGACGGGCAACTGTTGAACCGGCTCGCGCAGTGGGCGCAGGATCCGGCAACGCTTCATGGCATCCTCGTCGACAACCCCGCTCAGCTTTACTTCCAGGACCAGCAAGGCTGATCGCCGCATCACGGCCGACGCGGCCCGCACCTCCGCGCGACGCCGCGCGGAGGCCCACTCGAGCCCCGGCCTCCGGAAAATTGCTTCCGCTATAATGACCTGCCGGTGGCTGCGGTGAACGGGAGCCCGCCGCCCGGCGCGGAACACAGGTCAACGCAATTCCCGGATTCCGCCAAGACACGGTGATGAACAGATACAAGTCCGACGCGGAAGGCATAACTTCGCGCAAACAATACGAGACGACACGCTCGCCCGCCCGGGTGCTGCAGGTAATTTACGAACTGGCGATCAGCACGAACGGCTTGACGCTGGCCAGACTGGCCGCCCTGACGCACCTGCCGAAGACCAGCCTCCTCACGCTCCTCCGCTCGCTCGAGGCATCGAGCTACGTCATCAACGTATCGGGCATGTACCGTCTCGGCACGGAGACCTACGCGATCGCCGCGGCGATAACCGCCAAGGAACGCTTCCTGCCGACTGCGCGCCCTGCATTGCAGGCGCTCTTCGCGAATATCGGCGAAACGGTGCAGCTCGGCATTCTCGCCGAAGACGAAGAGCTTGCCGAAACCATCGAGATCATTGAAACGCGCAAGCCGGTGCGATTCTCCCTTCCGGTGGGACTGCGCCGTCCGCTTCACTCCACTTCGATAGGCAAGCTGCTGCTTGCCTATCAGCCTGTCGAATGGAGCCAGACCTATCTGAGGCGCAGCCCTCTGGAAGCATTTACGCCGCACACCATCATCGACGAAGAAGACCTGCTCGTGGAACTGGAGCGTATTCGCGAGCACGGGATCTCGATCTCGCATGAGAACATGTTCGAAGGCATGAGCGGAATTACGGCGCCAATCTGGAATGAAGTCGGGCACATGCTGGCCGGCGTCAGCGTCACGGGGCCGACTTATCGGCTTCGCCCACAGGAAGCACACATCCGCGAACTCACTCAACGCACGGGCGAAGACATATCCCGGAGGCTTGGCTACACCGGTCCATATCCTCGCAGGGAGACCAACGGGGCTAGCGGCGTCCTTGATGGCAAACCCACGTCGGAATCCGAGTTTCACTGAGGTTCATTTTGAACTGGAGGCGCATCAATCCGTTCGCGTCTTCATCGCGCTTCGCGTTGATTTCGAAGGCTCCGGTGCAAATAGGTACCGGTCGGCCGCGTCCGCCGCAAGGATGTGACACTCGATCGCGACTGTCGCCAGCGTGTTGCCGGTATAAAGAACCGCAAACGCATCCTTGTGGCCAGCCGGCGGGTCGACTCGCAGATTCCGGTACTTTTCTTCTGGCGGGTCCCAATCCCCACCCGGATGCGCGAACAGGCGGACCAGGGGTTCACTGTTCGCATCCAGCAGCTCAAGTTCCAGGTCCCGGCCTCGGAATCCGCCCGACGACGCAGCACTCATGACGCAAGCACCGCCGCATAGGCCTAGGCTGCGTGAGAGACCGCTTCCGTTCGATCGCTCGGGGATGTCGACAGAAGCCGTCGAGCATCGTCGTCGACATCCCTTTCCGAACCTATCTTGCCAAGCATCGCTTCGATGGGTGTCAGGCCACCCAGCAGATCGTTGAGCGACGTGAAAAACGCGTATGCCTCGGCGCATCCCGGCTCGTCAAGCGCCTTCAGAACCTGCCGCAACGGCTCACCTGTAATACCCGCCCATGCCTGAAAGGCCGGATACTCCCGCCCCCGCTTGCGCCCCGGGCGAAGGATCGAAAAAAGCTCTCCCGCCCATTCGCGCTGACGCACCGTCTCATCTCCGATCCCGCCGAGGGCCTGCGGCCGAAAGCAGTTGCCTAGGATCATCCTGCAGCGCCGCCGGGGTCGCTTGCGGCGTCTGGCCGCGCACACACTCGATTACGCGCTCGACCTCAATCTGACGCTGCAGAAGACGCGTTCGCCATTCCTTCCGTCGAACTCGCACCTTGGCATCTGCCTGCCGCCCCGTTTCCTGCCCTGTCCCGCGACCGTAGCCGAGGGCGGGGGCGAAGAACCGTGTTGCCCGCACCATCCCTCGCCTCTTTCCTTGACACCGCCCCGCCCCCGGCTCCCTGGGTCGCACGGGCAGGAAACAGGGCGTCAGGCAAAAGCAGAAGCCAACCCCGAGTTCCACCGGGAAGGTTTCCCGCGTAAGCGCCAGGGCCATCCCACAGCCCGTACTTCAACCCTCTAGCTGTGGAGATAATCATGCAACTCACTTCCTCTTTCCGTTACGGTTCCCCGATGCTTCGGGCCGACGCGCCCCTGTCGGACGACCAGATTCTGCGCGTCGCCCCGTCCATCTTCGCGGACGGCAAGCACGCAAGCCGCTCGGAACGCTATACCTACATTCCCACCATCGACGTACTGCGCGGCCTGCGCAACGAAGGTTTCCAGCCGTTCATGATCTGTCAGACCCGCGTGCGCGATCAGAGCAGACGCGAATACACGAAGCACATGCTTCGCCTGCGCCACGCCGACCAGATCAACGGCGACGAAGCCAACGAAATCGTCCTCCTGAACTCGCACGACGGCACCAGCAGTTACCAGATGCTCGCGGGCGTGCTGCGCTTCGTCTGCCAGAACGGCATGGTGGCAGGCGAGAACGTTGTCGATATCCGCGTGCCGCACAAAGGCAACATCGTGCAGAACGTCATCAACGGCGCATTCGATGTGCTCGACGGGTTCGACCTGATCCGCGAGCAGAAGGACGCCATGCGCGACGTGACGCTCGATCGCGACGAACAGCAGGCGTTTGCCCGCTCCGCGCTCGCCCTGCGCTACGACCCGACCGACGCAGAGGCACCGGCCCCCATCACCGAAAACCAGTTGCTCGCTCCGCGTCGCTTCGAGGATCGCCGCGACGACCTCTGGACGGTCTTTAACCGCGTGCAGGAAAATCTCACCAAAGGCGGACTGCACGGTCGCTCGCGCACCGGTCGCGCGATGTCCACGCGTCCCATCACCGGCATCGACCAGAACGTGAAGCTCAACCGCGCGCTGTGGATGCTCGCTGACGCCATGCGCCAGATGAAGGCGTAAGTACCAGTGGAGCAGCGGGCATGACTCGCTGCTCCATCACGCCCTTACCCATCAGGACTCCTCGCCGGGTCGAGTCCTGACAGGTTCTGGCAACACCACGGCCCTGGCTTTTTCAATCTTCGGGAGTCAATCATGCAAGCCCAGATCGAAACCACTCAGGTAGAAACCGCCGAAGCGGCCTCCCCGCTCGAAACCCACTTCGGCAACGAACAACCCATCGTGACCGTGCCGTATGCCAGCCTGCGACGCTCGCCACTCAATGCACGCACGAATCCCCTGTCGGGCATTCCGGGACTCGCTGCCAATATCCGCGCGAAGGGATTGCTGCAGAATCTCGTCGTCCACGAGATGAAGGGATCACGTGGCAGGCAACGCAAGTATGGTGTCTGCGCGGGCCAGCGTCGCGAGGCTGCGCTTGACCTGCTGTTCGAACAGAAGCACATCACCGCCGATTATCCGGTGCCCGTGCGGATCGTCAGCGAAGGCGAAGCCCTCGCCATTTCGCTGATCGAGAACAGCGAGCGCGAAGGACTCGATCCGTTCGACGTGCTGCGCTCCTACCGGCTGCTCGCGGAGGAAGGCCGTAGCGTCGATTACATTGCGGCACTGTTCTCAGCCTCGCCGCTCACGGTCAGACGGCGCATGAAGCTCGCCAGCGTGTCTCCGAAGCTGCTCGCCCTGCTGTGCGAGGACGGCATCACCCTCGACCAGCTGGCCGCGCTCGCCCTGGCCGACGATCACGAAACGCAGGAGCGCGTCTGGTTCGATGCGCCGAACGACTGGCAGCGTGCCCCGCAGTATCTGCGGCAAGCGATCACGCAGGCGGAAATCGACGCGAGCCGCAGCCGTCTGGTGCGCTTTGTCGGACTCGCAGCCTACGAGGCAGCGGGCGGCTATGTCCGGCGCGACCTCTTCAGCGACACCGACAACGCCGGATTCATTGCTGACGCCGAACTGCTGCAACGGCTCGCCGGCGAAAAGCTCGAAGCCGTGGCGGAAGAAGTGCACGCAGAGGGCTGGAACTGGACCGAAACGCGCATCGAACGCGACGTGCCCGAACTGAACCGCTACCACCGGCTCGATCCGCTCGACCGTCCCTATACGGAAGACGAGCAGCGGCAAATGGATGCGCTGACCGCCCGGCAGGATGAACTCGCGGAACAGTACGACGCGCTGTCGGAAGATGATGAAAACGCCTACGGGGAAGGCGAAAAGATCGAGGCCGAACTGGACGCTGTCACCGCCGCGATCCAGGTGCTCGAAACGCAGATACAGGCATGGGACGCGCAGCAGATGGCCGAAGCCGGTGCGTTCGTCATGCTCGACCCACAAGGCAACCTGATCATCGAGCGTGGGCTGATCGACGTGACAGTAATGCAGATCGCGATAACGGCGATATCACGGTCGGACAGGCCGTTTCCACGCTCGCCGAGGCAAGCCGGAAGCCCAAACCGGTTCACAGCGCGAAGCTCTGCCAGCGCCTGAGCGCCCATCGCACCGCGGCCCTCCATGCGGAACTGATCGCACAGCCATCTGTTGCCCTCGCCGCGCTGCTGTACCGGCTCGTGCCGGTGGCGTTCCCCGAGCGGTACGGGCACACCAGCCAGGACTACCTGGAACTCAACGCCGCCAGCAACCACGATGCACTGCTCAAGGCCGCTGACGACCTGTCTGCGAGCACAGCATGGAGCATCATCGGCGCACAGCGCCAGCAGTGGCTCACGGCCCTGCCCGCGCGACTGGCCGACCTGCTGCCATGGCTGACCGACCACGACCCCGGCACGACGCTGCCCGACCTGCTCGCCTTCTGCACCGGTACCCTGCTCGACGGTGTAACCGGCACGGAAGGCCCGCACGCCATCAATGCCCTGAGCAACGCGCTGCAACTCGACATGACGCACTACTGGACGCCGACACGCGCCTCGTATTTCGATCACGTCAGCAAGGCACGTATCGTGGAGATCGCCATGCAGGCTGTTTCCCCGAAGATTGCCCTTGATCTCAGCAGGATGAAAAAGGGCGATGCCGCCGCCTGGGCGGAACTGCGGCTCGCAAAATCAGCATGGCTCCCGGAAGTGCTCACCGATCGGGAAGTGCCGGTGATACGCGCCTACGGTGTCGTGAGCGGCCCGGACGACGAAGGCGAAGCGGAAAACCCGCAGGCAGCCAGCGCAGATGAAAACAGCGCTCAGGAAACTGACCCTGCAACAGCGGACGGAAGCCGCCTGGCGTGGCCCTTCCCGACCGGCGCCAGCGTGAAGAATGCATAAACCGTGCAGCACACGGCATAACGCCCCGCTCCCTGCCCGCGTTCGCGCGGGTAGGGAGTATCGTTCATCGGGCGTGTTCGACCACCCAGAATGCAGCAGCAATCAGCATCACGCACAGGCTGACCGTAACGACCAGCAGGCGAACCAGCGTGCGAGCCAGGCGCCGTTCGGTCACGTCAAAGCCTGCCTGTGCCCGTTTCGCTGCTTCTGCTACCGCCTGTTCAAACAGGCCCACCGCGTCGTCCATCCGCTTGCGCTGTTCCCGCGCCGCCACCGCCGCCGCACCGACAAGCCGGTTCCCGGCAATTCCTGCGACCCGATGCGCCATCCGGTCCGCAAGCGCGACGAGCGACGCTTCGTTGAGTGTCGCCAGCGCGGCCTGATACCTCGCCTCGTGTTCCCGGATCATGTCCTCAGCAAGCTGGATCGTCGCCTTGCAGCGCGCCAGCGCGTCACGGTGCCGGTGCATCAGGGCATCGGTCTCCTCCCCGGCCTCCCGGCGTACGGCCCCGAAACTGTCGCCCCCGACTTTGCGGATGCAGTCCGGCATCGCTTCGTAAAGTCGTGTGTAGTATTCGAGTGCCGCGAGTACTGACCATAACGCATCGTTGTCCCGCAGCTTCAGCGCACCAGAAATCCGCCGCAGACGCAGGAAACTGGCGTCGTCAGGCAATTCACCCGTGACATCGAGAAACAGACGGGCGAGCGCATCCGGCGGCTCCGCCCACGCGAAACGAAGCGACGTGCCAGAAAGCCTATGACAGGACAACTTTCGACGACGATCGTCGCCGCGTGACGCAGGAGTGAGCGGACTATATCGATGGGCTATGCAGAACAACGCCTGCCGGTGGCGCAGTCGATTGAAACTGCTGTTCCGTCAGGTCAGGTATGGGCCCTTCGCCTTCGTCGCGAAAAGATCACTTCCCCTCCCCCTTACCCATTCAACGAGTTTCGGCCTGGACCAGCCGTCGAGATCAGTCTTTCGAAGTGCCTGGCGGTTTCGACTACAGCGTCGAGCATGAGAGTCCTTAATAGCGGTACCGGCCGTCGTCTCGTCTCGCCTCGGACATTGCTCATGCGACCCTAAAGAATTGCATCGATGAAGATAGAATGTCTGATAAGGGTTGCCCCCGTGGAACGCGAGGATGTTGAGGAGTACGCTCAAAAGACGCGCAAGCGCCTCCAATAGAAGTGGCGCTGCAGCTAGAGACAGGAGACAAAATTGCCAAATGCTTCCAACGAGTGGTCAAGCGAGCTAGTCCCCGTCAATGACCGCACGGACGCCTGGGAAGACGTTCTCAGCCAGAGCTATCGTGATTGGCAAGTGCCTCAACGGTTACCTGCAACGTTCTATGCCCACGTGAAGCATCATCACTTCGCCGGCGCGGGTATCGTCGAAACGATTTGCGACCCCTGTGTCGGTGAACGCACTCGCGGTCAAGTGCGACGAGACGACGAGCTCTATGTCGGTGTGCAGCTCACAACCGGAGGTCGGGAGCGGTTCAGGATTGGCGATTCCGGCGTCGAAGTGGCTTCAGGAGATCTGGTGGTATGGACGACGAACCAGGTCGTCAAGTTCGAAGTGCTGGAACGGCTGCACAAGGTAACGCTCATGATTCCGTGGTCACTCATGAGGGAGCGCTTACCCGAGCGTAAAACGCCACCATCGGGTGGCAAGATTGAAAGTCGCACTGGCGTTGGCTCACTGCTCGCCGTGCATCTGCTCGCACTATCGAATCAGATTGGCTCGCTTGACGAAACCGTTCAGGGCTCAGTGAGCCGCTCGACGCTGGAACTTCTTGGGATCGCGCTCTCCGGCCAGCAACCCGCAGCGACATTCGACGCGAGCGCGGCCACGCTCCGGCGCGTGCAGGATTTCATTCTGCGACACCTACACGAGGAAGACCTGAACCCGGCCCGCATCGCCGAAGCGAACAATATTTCGTTGCGGTATCTGCACATGTTGTTTCAGCGCAGCGATTTGACTGTATCCGGATATGTCCTCAACAGTCGACTGCACATGTGCAAACAGGCACTGACCGACCCCGCGTTCCACAGATTGCAGGTTTCCGAAATCGCGTTTAGATGGGGCTTCAATTCCGTTAGCCACTTTTGCCGGACATTCAAGGAGCGCTACGGATTGTCGCCGGGCGACATGCGCCGCTCGGCTTTGCGCACAAGCTTGAACGGAGTTTCGGAGTGATGCTTTGCGGCGGCTTCCGTCGAAGTCGCGGCCGCCTGCGGTGTCAGACCCGTACTCGCCTCGCTGGCTTCGCCATGTCGAGTCTCTCCGCGAAGATTATCAGCACGTTCATGGCGAGATAGTCACGGCCGTCTTCGTGGCTTCTCTTCAGAACTTCACGCGTCGATTGAATACGGGCACCCACGCCGTTAGACGTAGTGGCCTGCTCGCTGGAGCACTTCGATTTTGTAGCCATTGGGGTCCTGGACGAAGAAAAAACGTGCAAGCATCTCGTCGCCGCGCTTGAACTCCTTCACCGGCATCGGGTTAATGTTGAGCCCCGACATGCGCGCATGCTCAGCTTCCAGAGATACGAATACCGACGCAGCCATGGCAACCGTATCGGTGGAAATAACCTAGACAGAGAAACGGCAGAGCGTTTCGCCACCGTCAATACGAACGAGGTCGCCGTGGATGTAGCTCGACTCGTCCGACGCAAGGAAGACTGCCAGGTTCGCGATGTCCTCGACTTCGCCCCAGCGCTTCAGCGGTATTGCATCGGTGAACACCTTGTCGAAGTCCTTGTCGTCGAATAGCGCACGCGTGAGTGACGTCTTCGCGTAAGTCGGGCAGATGCCGTTGACGCGAATCTTGTCGCGGCCGTATTCGATGGCCAGACAGCGCGTCAGATTCGCTGCCGCCCCCTTCGAGATGTTGTACACGGACTGATTAGGGTGACCTTGAAGGCCCGCAGTCGATACGATGTTGACGATATTGCCGCCGCGGCCCTGCCTCAGGAATACCTTGATAGCCTCCTGGCAGCCGAACCACGTACCTCGCACGTTCACGTCGAAGCATGCGTCGAGGTCTTCGACAGCGAACTCGTGTGCCAGCTTGCCTGCCCGATAGATGCCAGCGTTATTGACGATGACGTCGAGGCCTCCGTACACGCGCACCGCTTCCTGTACGAGATTCGCGACTTCGTTTTGCTTTGTCACGTTGCACGATACATACGTAGCCTGGCCGCCGGCTTCCCTGATGGCACCAACGGTGGTGAATTGCGCGTTACCCTCGAATCCGCCCTTGTTCGGCTCCTCGTGAATGTCGCTCACTACGACTTTTGCGCCTTCTTCTGCAAACGCGAGTGCAATACCGCGGCCGAAACCCGAACTTGCGCCGGTGACGATAGCTACCTTGTCTTTCAACCTGCTCATGGTATTCCTCCTGTGAAATGGTCGATGTCTCCTTTTTTCAGAGAGCGCTATCGCGCCGTAAATGCACCATCTACGGTCAGCATCGAGCCGGTCATCCATTCGGCGTCGTCAGACGCGAGGAACACCGCCGCACGTGCCACGTCTTCGGCGGTTCCCACACGTGGCCACGGTGTGAGGTCATGGAGAAGCTTGTTGGTGTCTTCCTTCTCAAGGAAGGAACGAACCATCGCCGTTGCGAGGAAACCTGGGCAAATGGCATTGACGTTGATTCGCTCCGGCGCGAAATCGATTGCGAGCTCACGTGTCAGGTTGACCACCGCCCCCTTGGAGGCACAGTAAGCAGGCTCGAGTGCGAGTCCGACCAGGCCGCCAATGGACGCGATGTTCACGATACGGCCCCGCAGTTCGGCACCGGTCGAGCTTTTAATCGGCTCCTGCTTCATGAACTGCGTGATGGCATATTTACACCCCAGCCGCACACCCTTGGCGTTGACGTTCATCGTGAAGTCGTATTGCTCTTCGGTTTCGTCGATGATGTTGTGCAAACCGGTGAACACGCCCGCGTTGTTCACCATGATGTCGAGCCTGCCAAACTTTTCTACCGCATCAGCGACGACGTTCTGCACGTCTACGGCCTTACTCGCATCTGCCGCGATGAACGTCGCTTTCCCACCGTTCTGACTGATGAGCGCGTCGGTATCGACTTCGAGGTCTTTTTCGTAGCCACCCGGCAGCGCCTGTTTCTTCAGGTCGGAGCACACCACGTGAGCGCCCTCCCGCGCCAAGGCCACTGCAATTGCGCGACCGTTCCCGGAACTGGCGCCCGTAACGACCGCGGTGCGGCCTTCGAGTTTCCCTGCCATGCCTGTCTCCCAAGATGTTTTACCGGCATCGAACGCAGGCTTCGCGCTCGCCCATCGCAGCCTCTTTGCAGTCAGCCCGAAAATGCAGTAAACGTCTGGACCGCAATCTTCCCGTTCCTGACGTAAAGCGTGTCGGTCGCCAGTTCGATGAATGGCCTGGCTTCCCAGGCGAGGTAGGCGATTTCACCCTCCGTACTCTTGCTGGTGACCTTGAATGCGTCCCAGAATGCTGGCTGGGCATCATCGAGAAATGCCTTAAAGAAGCCGCGGATTTCCGTAGTGCCGCGATAGGTCTTCTCAGGCGTGACGATGACGGAACCGTCGTCGTAGTCCTTCAGGAGTTCGTCGAGACCCTGCGCGAATGCACCGAGATGGTGGTCGAAAATCTGGCTGGTTGCTTCGGCAGCCGGAACGGTGGTGACTGACATGTTGACCTCTGCGTTGAGTGCAAATTTTCTAGTCGATGTAGGCACGCTGGGCTTCGTCCCACGTCACAACGACGATGGGAGTCCCATCTTCCTTGATGAATTCGAGGGGCCCGAGGAACGTCATGTAGAACTCGGAATCGACAGGGAAATACGTCTTGTCGTGACGGGCGTTCGCCGATTCGTAGCCATACGCGGGTGCGACGACAGTGTCGCCACCCTGTTCGGCGCCACCGCGCACGTCCATCCGGCCCCTGGTAAGGAAGTATTCGCCCGGCCCGACGTGAAAGTGTGCGTTGAACGAAGAGCCTGCAGGACAATCGAAGATTGCCGTCCATCCACCCATTTCCGGCGATGCGTGCAAGAATTTCCAGCGGATGCCACCGACGGACAGTGCATCGGGAAACGGTCTCCAGGGAATATCGTCAAGTTGCACTGCTTCTTCGGGCACGTGTGGCTTGATTTTCAGTGCTGATTCAGTTGTCATTTGCATGACTGCCTCCTTAAGTCTGTTCGGGCCGATAGCCGGGGTGGGTTACGGTGTGACTCAAGAATATGTGGATGTTGCGTGGTGCAGTTGCACGGCAGCGCAAGACCCGTTGAACGGGAGTGCAGTCGAGCAACTCTGTGAGTTGCGAAAACCACCCAGGCATCGAAAGCGCCCGGTTCGCGTGGTGAAAGAAGCGCGGAGCTTCACGTTGTGCGCCGTATAACGACGCCGGGAGGCGTCAGAATTTCCGTGTCCAGGGCGAGGTTGAGATTCACACGGATGATCGAACAAATAAAAGTCCATTTGTGTTGCGACCTCGCAGAATCGGTTTCAGGCGCGGGCCTCGTAATTGAGGCAGCGCCGGAATGTACTGCGCTCAAGCAGAAGCTATTACTTGAGGTCTTAGAGCGTGTCAGGTACTTTAAACAACCGCCGACATCCTCTTAGGAAAATGCCGTAGGGGCGACCGGAAAGACCAACGATGACAAGAATTGAACTGACTGCCGTAAGAATCTGCAAAAACCTGGCGCCATTCAATGCCAATATCAGTGAATAAAGAGGAATCTGGAACGTCAAATTGATGAAGGTATCCAGCAGGATTTCTTGTAGCGGCGTCTTTTCTGCACTACCTAGTCGCCTGAACACCCAGTCCCTATAAATTCCGTATGGCCTTCCAACTAACAACGAGACTGGCATGGCAGCAGCACGTATTTTGATGGTTTGCTCTATCGTCAGCCCCGTGATGACAATCTCAACGAAAGCACCTATGGCAATCGAAAAAATCACCATTGCAAATGTGTCGGCAAGATAGCGTCTCATGCTCCCCCTAAGGCAGGTTGGGCACTTTGCATAATCGGTCTAGTATGAACGAGCATGGGCATGGCGAAGACGACAAAGTGCAAGCCTGTCCAGGTTTCGGGCAAGCGTTCGTAGTCGCGTGCAGCCGCCTGAAGCGGTTGAGCCAGCCGAAGCTGCGTTCGACCACCCAGCCCAGCTGCGAAGCCACGGCACGAAACCCTTCTTCGCCTCGGGAGCTTGATGACTTGCAACTCAATGCCTTCTTCACGTGCAGCCTGTGCAGCGGTGTTATCCGTATAACCCTGGTCAGCGAATGTAAGTTTTACCGTCTGTCCGGTTACGTGTTGGAGCTGACGCGCCAGCTCGGCTACCTGTGCGCGCTCTTGCTCGTTGGCCGGCGTAATGTGCGCTGCGAGCAGCAGGCCCAGTGTATCGACAGTCATATGGATCTTGCTTCCGCGCTTGCGTTTATGCCCGTCGTAACACGCGCGGACAGCTTTCGCATGTGGACTGCAGCGTACGTCCATCCAGGATAACCACGCTGGGTTGCTCCTGACGCTGTTGCACCACGCGCGGCGCCGAACGCAAGTCGTTGACCATTGTCTCAAAGCAACCCGCGTTCAACCAGCGTTGCGTTTGCTGATAGACCTGTTCCCAAGGCAGGAAGTTGGTCGGCAGCATTCTTCAGGACGCACCGGCTCGCGCCATCCAGCGCAATGCGTTGAACATCTCGCGCAATCCGTATCGCCGCTGCGGCACGTTCCCGGCGTCCAGTTCCTTCATCCGCGCGATCAGCGACACGTCCATGCCGCCGTACTTCGAGCGCCATTTGTAGAACGTCGCTGTGCTGATACCCAACTCCCGGCACAGCTCCGGCACCGTCAGTCCAACATCTACGCGCTTGAGCGCGCCCATGATCTGGCTGTCCGTGAATCTCGACTTCTTCATTCTGTAGAACTCCCTCAACGGGAAAACTCTACTTCCGATCCCAGTGGTTCTTCGGGGGGATTACCACTACAGGTGAACTACATTGATTTTTACCACCATAGCCAGCCGCCGCATTTGAGACAGGAAAATGTACTGATGGCAAACCAGCCGTGACGCACTACCTGCGAAGCGCATAAGCCACGCACCGATCACCCGGAACCAACACTTATTGTACGTATGCGTCATTTATGATAATACCAGGAAAGCAACGGCACCCTGTCAATCAATCATAAGATCTTCAGAATCACCGAATCTAACGGGGAATCTCAATAGCAAAGATCACCGTTAAGATGCTTCGGAGAGAACAAATTACCGTGTACGTACTTTTTTCCTCTTCCAGCCGGCCAACCCTATCTCCCGGATCGCAGAGACAACCAGGGCGTCGCCCCAAACCGTCATCAAGAGAAGAAGGCCGCCTGAAATTAAATTGTTGGGGTGACAACTAGCTTGAAAATTTCCGTAAGCCAGATTAGTCTGTATTAAATATTCCTAGAGCGTGTTAGGCGCTTTCAGCCAAACGTGGAAACCTGGCGGAATTGGACTTGACCCAGCAGGATCGGACACAGCATCACAGTAAGGATTACTGAATCCATCGAGCGCCGGAACTCGCGAGGCGAGCGGTATTTCAGCGCGCTATGGGGATGCTTCTCGTTGTAATTCTCGACCGCGATGGTACAGATTGCGTGCCGCAGTCGCCGCGTCTGGCTTTCACATGAAGGCGACGTCATCGCGTTTCATGGCCTTCACGGAGCTCTCGGCCATCCCGTTACTTTGTGGGCTGCGCACCGGCGTGGTCAATGGCTTCAGGCCGATGACCACTGCGAACCGGCGCGTGTCGTCGGCCGTGTAGCCCGAACCATTGTCGGTCAGCCACTCGATTTCGGACGGTGTATGCAACGCATTGCCAAACCGATTTTCCACTGCAGCAAGCATCACGTCACATACGATGTCGCCGCTGCGGCCCGCCGTCGTGGCCGCCCAGTTCATTACTTTACGATCACAGCAGTGCAGCGCGAACGTCACGCGCAGCGGTTCGCCGTTATCGCAACGGAACTCGATGCCGTCCGAACAACGCTGGTTGCTGCGCGCCACGGCCACCTTGCCATCGTGCCGACGTTGCGACCGAGGCTGAGTCAGGCGGCGTTGCATCAGCAGACCATGCGCACGCATGACGCGATAGATGCGCTTCACATTGAGCGGTACCTGTCCGGCAGCAACGCGTTCATTGCGCAACGCTTCCCAGACGCGGCGATAGCCATAGCTGGGCAAATCACCAACAACCCGGCGGATTTCTTCGACCACCACCGCATCATCGGTCTGCCTGGATTACCGCCCATCGCGCCATGTGGCCGCGCGCCCCCGGCGTACCGATACGTTCGGGCGCGACACGCCGGAAACTTCACAAACCAGTTTCACCGCTCATCCTCCGGCAGCGACGGCGAGTACGCCATCCATTTTTTTGCAGGACCATACTCGACCGCTTCGCGGGGAATCTCGTCCTCCATCGTCTTTTTGCCAAGCATCCGCTGCAGCTCGCGAATCTGTTTGAATGCATCGGCCCGCTCCGATGCGGGAACCACTCCCTCGCAAACCTCGACCGCCAACAGGCTCCTGTCCTGGTACAGCGTGCGCCAGTGGAACAACTGGTTCGGGGTCACGCCGTGCTAGATGGTCAACGATTTGCGCTCGGTGCAGCGCGTGGCGCAGCAGGGTCATTCTCGATTGCCGCACGTTGCAGTCCACGCGCAAAAGCGGACCGTGCGCGGGCTATGGCTCTCACAAGCGCAGGCGGGGCAGCAAGGTTCATATGGCCGTCGACACGCTGGGCCTGCTGCTCGCTGTACACGTTACGCCCACCAACGAACAGGAGCGCGCACAGGTCGACGAGCTTGCCCGCCAGCTTGAGTACGTCACGGGGCAAACGGTAAAACACGCCTTTGCAGACCAAGGCTATATCGGCGACACAGTTGCGCAGGCCGCACACGCCGAAGGTATGGAGTTGCAGGTCATCAGATTGCCCGAGGCAAAGAAAGGCTTCGTGCTGCTGCCCCATCGCTGGGTGGTCGAGCCCAGCTTCGGATAGCTGAATCGCTTCAGGCGACTGGCACGCGATTGCGAGCGCCTGCCCGAGACCCTCGCAGGCAGGCGCTTCATCGTCTTCGCCATGCTCATGCCTGTCCACGCCGTGCCAGTACTTCAAGGTATTTAACACGCTCTAAAGTGGCTGGGACGAAAAACGAAAGTAGTAATTTTTACATATAAAATATCGGAGTGCTAATAATATGAACCGGATCTACCGCGTCATCTGGAATGACGCGCTTGGTACATGGGTTGCGACATCGGAAATCGATTCGGCGCGTGGCAAGCCGAACAAGTCTTCGGTTGTTGCCACTGTTATTACGGCATTGGTGATCGGGATACCTTCGCTTGCCAATGCAAATACTGTCAATACAGTGCAGTCGTGCAATACCGGAAGTTCGGGCGTAGTTGGTCGCTTCAATCCAGGACCAACGTCGAGTAATGCCGCGGATGGATCGGGTACCTATTCGATGGTGGTTGGTTGTAACTCAAGCGGCAACGGAAATTTGGGGGTAACGGTATCGGGTGCGTTTGCCAAGGCAACGGGTACCGGTGCGACAGTTTCTGGCCTGCTGTCGTCCGCGGGACTGTTCGGGACGGCGGCGGGTCTTGAATCGACCGCGAGCGGCACAGCGGCTACTGCGCTTGGCTTCGGTTCGACTGCCAATGCGTTGAATTCAGTTGCAATTGGTGGTGCGGGTGGTAACGGTACGACGCCGTTGTCGCAAGCTAATTCCGTCATCGCGTCAGGTTCTGGCGCGATCGCGATCGGTAGCAATGCGACGAAGGGGGCGCAGGCGGCCGCATCGGATTCGATCGCCCTCGGCGGCCAGTCGTCCGTTGCAGCTGCGGCGACTTCGGGCGTTGCAGTTGGCCGTGCGGCGGCGGTCACGGGAGCATACGGCATAGCACAGGGGGATGGGGCTACGGCGGGCGCGAACGGTACTGCAATCGGCAAGGGTGCGACGGCGGTAGCGAACTCGGGTGATGTCGCATTGGGTTCGGGATCGGTGACGGCGGGACCGAATGCGACTGCGACGGGCACGGTTGGGGACGTGACGTACAACTATGCGGGAGCCAATCCGACGAGCGTGGTAAGTGTCGGCGTATCGGGCGCGGAGCGTCAGATCACCAACGTCGCAGCCGGACGAGTCAGTGCTGCGAGCACGGACGCGATCAACGGATCGCAACTGTATGCGACTAATCAGGCTGTCGGCAGTTTGTCGACGTCGACGTCGACCGCGGTGAGTTCGCTGTCGACAGGTCTGAGTACGACCAACAGCAACGTGTCGTCGCTGTCGACCTCGGCGTCGACGGTGGAAAGCTCGCTGTCGACGGGTTTGAGCACGACCAACAGCAACGTGTCGTCGCTGTCGACGTCTACCTCGACGACGGAGAGTTCGCTGTCCACTGGTGTAAGTTCGTTGTCGACGGGTCTGAGCACAACGAACAGCAATGTGTCGTCGCTGTCGACGGTTGTATCGGCTACGCGCACGCATTATTACAGCGTCAACGACAACGGTGTTCAGGGCGGCAATTACAACAATGATGGTGCGACCGGCATCAATGCACTCTCTGCGGGTGTGGATGCCATCACCAGCGGTGCCGGTGCAACGGCTGTAGGCAATGCTGTCAATGCAGCCGGCGATCAGAGCGTGGCGATCGGTCATCAGTCTACTGCCGCAGCGGCTTCAACGGTCGCGATTGGGGACGGCAACACCGTAAATACAACTGCCGGACCGGGATCGATTGCGGGTGGTCATAACTCGACCGTGGCGTCGGGATCTGGCGCGATTGCACTGGGGGAAGGTCAGACCGCTTCAGGTAGCGGGGCGATCGCGCTTGGTGATCCGAATACTGCAACCGGGACGGGCGCTGCAGCGCTGGGGGCTAACAACACGGCAAGCGGCGATGGCGCACTGGCGATTGGCAACACGAACACGGCACAAGGACCGGGTTCGGTTGCACTCGGTCAAAACACAATCGCTGGTACTTCGACGTCCACCACAGGAAGCGTCGCGATCGGCAATGGTGCGACGGCTACGGCGAGTTCGGGCGACGTGGCGCTCGGCTCGGGATCGATCACCGACGTACCTCATCCAACTTCCAGCGGGACGGTAGGTGGTACGACCTATGCCTATGCGGGTACTAATCCGACGAGTGTCGTGAGTGTCGGGACGCAGGACGCGGAGCGTCAGATTACAAATGTCGCAGCGGGACAGGTGACGGAAACGAGCACCGATGCGATCAACGGATCGCAACTGTATGCGACTAATCAGGCTGTCGGCAGTTTGTCGACGTCGACGTCGACCGCGGTGAGTTCGCTGTCGACAGGTCTGAGCACGACGAACAGCAATGTGGCTTCGTTGTCGACATCGTCCTCGACAGTGGAAAGCTCGCTGTCGACTGGCCTGAGCACGACGAACAGCAATGTGGCTTCGCTGTCGACGTCGGCTTCGACAGTGGAAAGCTCGCTGTCGACTGGCCTGAGCACGACGAACAGCAATG